>JBBSCU010000063.1:0-21972 GCA_038249935.1 Chroococcales cyanobacterium | reverse complement strand
TTTCAGCGATACTTAATGTTTCTTGTTCTGTTAACTCAAACCCCAGCGCCGATGATTGGGCTGTTACAATCTGACGCTTATCCTCAGTAGTTACAGTGATACTGTTAATCTCTGGTGAGGCGATGGCAAGCTGACTATTATCAAGTTCTGGGTCAGGTTGTGCATCTTCTGACCCTACTAGAAACGTTTCTTCAACGGGTTCATCAACTACAGATAATTGGCTTGTCGATTTGACTTTGAGATAATCAACTGCTTGACTCAATTGCTCTTTGGTGGGATTGTCAAGGTCATCGCACTCGACAGCGATCGCGGCAGATGTATAATCGTCTTTGGTAAATCCTTGATAACCCTGTTTGTACAAACGAGCGCGGACATTGTTAGTAAACTTGTCAGACATGATGATTGCTCCTTAGAGGGCTAGTGTTAAAACTTCGATGGTTGCGGATTTCATCGGTTGTGAGCGCTTGTTAATTGCCCATTGGGTTGCAATAAATGCAACTAGCGCTAAATCTTTGCTCTGGTAAGATTTATCGGACTTATAACTAAGTGATGCTTGGCTAAACCAGTAATAACGAGTGCTGCGGGGTACATCGTCAAGATTGATTTTTAGATAGTCTGCAAGCGCGGCTAGGAATTGCTGACCTGTGTATTGAACTTCTTCGGCATCATAGAAGTGTTTAAAGGCTTGCCACCGTTCGCTAAAATCAGAAGTTCTAAAAGAAAAGGCTGGACACTTGCGCTTCAATTGAGCATACATTTCAACAATGCTTTTCGCTTTTTCGGATTCAATTTCAAGCGAGAAATATTGTTTCAAGGATGCGACTGTGCGATACCAAGTAATATCTGAAATGCCTTTGACTGTGATGCCCTCGTAAGTTTCTTTGAGCAAGCGATACTTAGCTAGATATCTTTTTGTTGCCACATTGACTCTGTTGTATTACTTAAGTGTGTATAGAATTGACTGACTATCCGTAAAATCAGGTTATTTGACAAGCTTATTTAGCTAGAAACAGTTATCCTGATACGCCAAATTAGCTAGGCACTATCAATAACCTTGGAAAAAGGACTTTAGACAAATGTTTTAGCCTTGGTTTTATCGGCTATAACCACGCAATAACAGGGCTTATCAGGTTTCAAGACATACTGACACTTTCTCGTTTACCCCCACGAATACGCCCCTTTTGGACTAGTTGACGCACTTGCGCCTTTGCCTTCGGAATAGAACGCGGTAGTAGATGTTACCTTGCGTTAAAAAAACGAGAGCTGTATCGCTGTGGTTGTCATCGTTGCCCTGTGCTGGTTATACAAACTCGGAATCTCGTAGACTTTGCGTAACACCTTGTCCCGATTGAGCTTTAAGTCAGCAGTCTTAGACTGATGTGGCAAAGGACGGAAATAGTACTGAGTATGTCTGATACTATCGCTGCTATAGAGATAGCGATAGAGAGCGCCATTGATACTGTAGGTTTTGGACTTGCTTAGGAGGGTTACACATCCAACAAACTGCAAATCAATCATCTTTCCCATCTCCCGCGACACACGCACCGGTCAAGCTTGCACCCAAGAAGACCGCGATTGATGCGATCGCGCTGCCTTCAAAAATTTTGGCGTTGTAAATCCATGTGGGTTGATATTCCTCGCCTCTACTTTCTTCAATCCGGTCAACGCCGTGACAAAAGATAGTACCAACTACCATAAAACCTGTTGTTAGTAAGCTCAGAATTGCTATTTCTGACACAGCATCGAGTATGAATGAGTTAATCTTTTTACGCCAAGGAATGATGCGGCGAATGTGTATTACTGGCTTTTGTTCTAGATATGAATGCCACTCTTCATCAGTAAAATTCGTAGGCTCATAATCATAGGGTTCGTGTTCGTCAAGTAGTTCACCTACTGCTTGGATTGCATCGCCTAGCATCACATCTGGAGAGTATTCCAGTTGTCTGAATTGCTCTGAATCTCGAATTTCTCTGAGCCAGCGATCTATTGCTTCTAACCTTCGTAATTGATTTTGATTAAGCATTGTTCTCTCAAGAAGTAGTCCGTTGATTGCTTCTAAGTTGCGTAAATTGATATGCATCGTTTAAGCCTCCTTTATTGCTTTGACAAAGCGTTCGCCGTAATTCTTGAGCAAAAGTACAAATAGCTGACTGTGTGTTGAAACGCCCGTTTCCTTGCAAATGTGGTCGGCAAGCGGTATCAAGTCTTGAGGTAATACAATTCGTTTTTGATTCATGGCTTTTCTACTAGCTAATTACTGCCAGCTACGGCAGTAGAAAATCAAGAAAATATGACCCTAATCTCGCCGTCTCCATCACGGTGCAGAAGTCTATCACGAACGCAGATATAAGCCGCGACCGCAGATTTAGCTTGAATTTATAAGATGTTTATTGTGTGTGTGAACGTTTCAGAGTTTTAAACAACCTCGTCTTGAGGAGTCCGCAGTGTTTTACGTCTAGCCCTTACTGTTTTTCGTTCTTCTGTGTGCTAATATAGCACAATAAAGCACGAATGTGTCAAGGAGTGGTGTGATAAATTGTGTGATGATGGCACAAAAGAGCTAAAACTCATACATGGAGAAAAAGAGAGTAAATGTTTATTTCAGTGAAGATGACGAGATAGAGCTTTACGCAACAATCGAAGCGCTTGCAAAAGAGGAAAAGCGCTCAGTCAATCAGCAGATAAAAGTCATGCTGGCTGAGGCAGCAAACACACGCCGTGATCGATCACAACAAAAATAAGGAGATAATTTGACCAAAGGAAATCAACCAAACGACGAGATAGAGGGTGTTGAGGGGAAATTTGACTCTCATGCCTGCCCCATCTACGAGGTTGATTATGCGAACCTGCGGATGTGGAGACTAAGACAGGAAAGCAACGAAGCGCAGAGGCGCAAACGGATCTCAGAGAGCAAGGACAGTCAAATAATGTTTTTGCCCCTGGTTCAACTACAGAACCCGCTCGGACGGTAATCTAAGCGGGTTCTGTAATTTGACTAAACATAGCGGTAACTCCTACAGATGTGGAAGTCTTGAGTTGACCGCGATCGCACTACTATATTAATCAGCTTTGCGGTCGCTGTGCAAGGAGTTATCCGAAATCACTACAAAATTTCGGAATGTTACAAAATGAAATCTCAAAGCATAGACAGTGCGATCGCAAATCAGGCATTAGCAGCATATAGAACAACCCACGGCTACGAACCTTCATTTACCAAGCTTTACTGGTGTGTGGCAAACGAAGTGGGTGTTTACGAGGCTTTACTAATTCAAATCATTGAAAGCTGGTGTATTGCGAACGCGAAGAATAACAAGCGCGGATACTTCCACGATGATGAATGGTGGACTAGTGCTACTTATAGCGCATGGGCAGAAAGATATCCTTCGCTGGGTACACAGAAAAGTATCCAAAAAAGGTTACTAGCCCTAGAAAAATTTGGTTATGTGATTGCCTGTCAGCCCAGGAGGAAAGAAGGTAGTAGCGCCAAATTCTATCGTGTGAATGCCGTCAAAGTAGGGGCGTTGATTCTTCAGGGTCTATCCGTGGTCACTAATAGTGACGATGTAAATCATACAAAGCCATCCGTGGTCACTAATAGTGATGGGGTAGTCACTAATAGTGATGGGGTAGTCACTAATAGTGACTACCCCCCCCCTTCAAAGTCAGTCACAGAGCAGGTTTCAGCGTCTCTATTAGATTATAAAAATATATTACCTCAATCCATCACTGGAGAGACGGAGGAAAAGCAGGAAGAAGAGAGGAAAGAAATTGACCAAGAAAAAGCAGTTCCAGATAATCACTACGCTGTTAGCAAAGAGAAAGTTTCTGCAACAAACTCGCAATCCACTCATGAGGATCATTTTTCCGGCGCGGCGCGTGAGAACCATTCTCAAATATTAGTTTTCAGCGACGACCCAGTTAAAGAAGTAGATTTCCTGCTTTATTATCAGACCTATCAGCGTAAGCAGAACAAAGACATTAACAGCGTTGCCCCATACGTAGCTAAAGTGCTTTCTAAGAACGATGAAGGTAGTACAGAAGTACTTTGCTTATTTGAGCAATGGAAAGCGGGTTGCAGGACATTAGAGCGCAAAATTAACAACTTTGCTGATGACCCCGCAGAAGTAGAGAAACAGCGCAAGAAGTATGATTTTCCCAGTTGGGAGGCGTGGCTGCACGATCACTACTACAGTAGGCTCTTCTCTGAGGGACTATCAAAGTTTTGCGAACATAAAATATCTGCCAAATGGTACGAATGGGCAAGCGCCAAGTTTCCTGAAAGATTTGTAGATATTCCCGCTTGACGGAACGACAACAACACTATTGCTCGTATTTGCTTTCGTGAAACTTGTAAAAATTTAGACCTAATTGAAATCAAAGATTAATATGTACGCCAGTGACGACAACGTAATTCCTTTTGCCACCACAGCCAATAAGCTACCACCACAGAGCATTGAATCTGAGGAAGCTATACTTGGGGGCATCTTGCTTGACCCAGTAGCCATAGAACGTGTCCGCGACATTTTGAAGCCGCACCACTTCTATATCAGCGCTCATGGTAGAATTTATAACGCAGCCCAAAGACTTAATGCCCAAGAATTGCCCACAGATTTGTTGATGATCACGAACTATTTAGCCGATAATGGTTTATTAGAAATTATCGGCGGTCGAAACAAGTTAGCATCGCTGGTTGACAGGACAGTATCAGCAGTTAACATTGATGCGCTGGCAGGTCTAGTTGTGGAAAAATGGAAGCGCCGGGAACTGGGTAGACTGGGAAGCATTGCCATTGAGTTGCAGCACAAATCCAATGAAGAAACGCCCTTAGAGAAAGCCTTTGAACAATTACAGGACTTGATCTATGAGTTGCAGCGTTCTTCTGACACTGCCGGGGCCAGCCATATTTCAGATGTAGTTATTAATCTATTTCAGGACATTGAAGACCGCAGCCAGGGTAAAGTGTTACCTGGGATTCCCACCGGCTTTTATGATCTTGATGCACTAACTGCTGGATTTAATCGTAATGATTTAGTCATCGTTGCGGGTCGTCCGGCGATGGGGAAATCAGCGTTTGCGGCTCAGATAGCTTTTTATCTAGCCCAAGCTTATCAGTTTCCGGTTGTTGTGTTCAGCTTGGAGATGTCAAAGCTACAGATTGCCATGAGAGCGCTTTCAGGTGAGGCAGGTATAGAAAGCGGTTATTTGAAAACTGGGCGCATCTCTAACAAACAATGGGAGCCACTATCACGGGGCATTAGTGCATTATCAGAACTATCTGTTTATTTAGATGATCGTCCAGACCCATCACTGAGCTATATAGAATCTGAGTGCCGTAAAATTATGGCAAAAGAGCGCCGTGATTTGGGGTTAATCGTCGTCGATTATCTGCAACTGATGGATGGTAACGGCGGGGGCAACAGAAACAATGAGATAGAAAAGCTCACACGCGGACTGAAGCGTTTAGCGATGAAGTTACAGACCCCTGTAGTGTGTTTATCGCAACTATCAAGAGCGGTAGAAAGCCGTAATAACAAACGCCCTATGCTCTCGGATTTACGTGACAGCGGCGGGATTGAGCAGGACGCGGACAAAGTAATCATGTTGTATCGTGATGAATATTACGACCCCAATACGCAAGATAAAGGAATTGCAGAGATTATCCTTGCTAAAAACCGCGATGGGGCGACAGGCACAATCCAACTACTGTTTGATGCACACTTAACAAAATTTAAGAACATGGTGCGATCTCCGTCAGCACAAACTGACTGGGATTAAAAAAAGCATGGTCAGAGAAACGTGACTCTGACCATGCTTTTTAAGAGCCATTATTTCGCATTGCTGTTGCGCGGTCGAAGTTTTTAACTAGCGTGGTAAAACTTGCTAGAGACATCTTGCAAACGCACAAATTTTGTTTTAGTTTTTCTTGTTGACTAACGTAAATTAAACCTTTGATTTGCCTCTCAAGTTAATTTTGCCGTTCTAGGTTTTTAATAACTTTGAGCCACCTATTACACGTAATGGCTCAAAAGTGTAATGCAGACACAGTTGTTTTAAATCACGTTTCAACAGCAAATTTTATCGTCGTCTCTGATTTGGATCTGTCCCCAATTTTTTCTCAACCCGTTGCACCTTGGTATTAGTCCAATCAGTATTCTGCAAAATCTTCTGTAGAGACTCGGTAGTTTCAACAGGAGTAGGGATCGGAAAAATGTGTGAATAAAACCAAAACAGAACAAAAAATGAGATCGGAGAGAAAAGCCAGATTCTAATAGCTCTAGTCCAACCTTTAACGACTGATTCCACGTCTTTTTGGTTCAATAGAGATATTCCCGTCTGGATCTCGTTCAATTGTTCTTGCAACGGTTGGCTCAACTTCTCTGGTTGCCTTGGGGAGATATTGCTCAAATTCTCGGAGAGTTTGGTTAAGCTCGTCAATTGCTTGAGTTGTTGCTGAGACGTTAGATTTAATGCGCTCAAGGCTGTCCCTAGCTGATTGCAGCTGGTCGCCAGATTTTTGATGTTCTCCGTGTGGTCGGCTTGAACCTTCAATTGCTCCGCCGTCAGTTGACTCCATTCGTTTAGCTCTATCTGTAAATTTTCAAATAATAACTTCCAATCATTTGGTGCAGTTTCTGTCAGTTGTGCCAAATAACCGATGTACTGCACTAACCTAAATGCTGGGTCATCTTGTTTCATCCCAGAATCCAACGCAAAACGCAAGACCTTAGCTTGAAACTCAGGCGGTTTTTCTGACAGCAATCTATCTAAATGAGATACTGAACTATTCTTACCATTACTCACAGTCATTACTCTAACCCCAACTGTACAGCCGCCTTAGAAAACTCAGTTTCAACCGCATCAATCCAGCCATAAACTCTCGATTGATTACTCAAACTAAAATCGTCATGCTCTAACGCCTCCCGAAAGGTAAGATCCTTCGAGTCAACGAGGTCAAAAATATCGTCATATAACTCAGGTAATAAAAGTTCTGTTGCTCCCAAAGCTTCTACAGCTTGCTTTATCTTAGAATTGTTGTAGCGAGTAAACTTGTGTTCATCACCCCAGTAAAGGTTTTTCACTACTACATAATCAACCTTGTCGCCGCAGAAATCCACCAGACGTTTTAACTGCAACAGACTATCTTTTACTCGACCCAGCACCGACACCATAGTGATGCGATAACCCAAACGCTGGGCATTTTGAAAAAGAAAAATATCCTTCGCCACCGATTCAAAATATTCCGCAGCGCCAGCAGGGAGATCCACTAGAGAAACTTTAGGCGATAAACGCTTCAAATCATCCTGCAAAGCATCAGCACCACCGCGCTGATTAAGTTTGAGCGTTTGCACCCCAGGAGCCACTTTGTTGTAGTGACGATAAAGTTGAGGATTTGACTGGTCACACTCGTAAGCGATGCAGTTGATATTTCTGTGGCGGTAAATGTCGAGTAGGATTCTAGCCACAACACTTTTACCAGTACCGCCCTTATCACCAGTCACCAACACCAAGCGCCCAAGAGTTTTTGGTAGAGTACTTGGCTTGTGTTCCTCACCTTGGTCAGCCGATTGTTTAGGTTTGACTACCATCTACAAATCCTCATCATCAATTATTTCAGGCACAAAAGCAGGGCGAGAGGTATTTTGATTCTCACTCGCTTTAACATCAGGGGTCTTTTTAGCCGTTTTAGAAGTTTTAGGAGTTGTTGATTTTGATGAAGCTGGTTTAGATTTTGGTTCTGATTGAGACTGAGGTTGCTTGGCAGGTTCAGTATTGCTTTCTGTAATCTCAGGAATCTCGTCAACTACTGGCTCCTCAATAACTGCTGTACTGGTATTCTCTTCACTAGGAGAAGAAGAAGACTTTTTGCGTATAGACCGACGAATATCGTTAAGTAAATAACGGATACGTTCAGGACTGATGTTGATATCCAAAGGGGCTAAAGTTTTAGACACTTCCTCGTAGCTATAGCCGAGACGAAGTACCCGTTCAATTTGACGGCGCATTTTTTTGATAGCTGCTCGTGCCGGGATATCATCTAATTCCTTAGTACCTAATGCTCTAAGGGCATCAAGAGCTTCTGGAATTTTCGACTTAGGAATATTATCTTTAGCCACAAGAGTAAAACTAAGACTAATGTTTATCTTTAAACTGTTACCTTCCCAAGATACATCTACCATTAGATAGGTAATTATCAATGCAACAAATAGTTAAGAAACAGTAACAGATATTTACGTAACTGCTTGAACAGTGATTACTCAAAGCCTGTAAAATAACTCACGAACAGTTAATCAAAAAAGAAATCACAGAGTGATCACTAAGAATTAGTCATACTGTAATTTACATCAACTCGTTAGTAATATCATGGTGGTGGTATCCGTAGATTACGCATTTCTCCCCCGCGCGGTTTGTTGCCCTGGTTTTTCCCCCTACCTACCGCGTGGGTAAGGAGCAAGCCATGCCTACCCCTTCGGGGTGTCGTCGCTACGCTCGACTCGGCAGGCTTGCCAAAGGGGGAAGTATCCCCACTTTGGAAACCCCCTCAAAAACTGCACCAACTCTTGTTTGACTTATGCCCAAAGCTTCTTCTCAATCACTTGTCCGCACCAAAATGTTGCAAGCGCGATTCAGCCCAATTGAATATGAGATGATTCGCTCTAAAGCAGAAGACACGGGCTTGAGCTTGGGAGAATTGACAAGACGCTGTATGTTGCTGCGACCAATTCCACTACCACCGCCGCGACTGGGCAGAGTTACTCTTGACACATACCTGGAACTGTCGCGCATCGGCAACAACATCAACCAACTCGCCAAAGCCACCAACACCGCCATCAAAATGCAACTGCCACCGCCAGCATCACCAGAACTTCTACAAGAACTTTTAGAACTGCTACGACATTGCCAGCAAGAAATAGCTAATACCTTCATCTCAGAAGAGAACGAGGAAACCGATGATTGGCAACCAGACTAAAGGGCGGGGCTTTCGCGGATTGCTGGAGTATCTTGAAAACCAGAAAGATGCTAAACTCATTGGTGGCAACATGGGCAATAATAATGCCCGCGCATTGGCCAGAGAATTCAAAATCTCCCGACAATTAAACCCAGAAGCTGACCGAGTAGTGTACCACGCATCATTATCACTACCTGACAACGAGCGACTAGACGAAGCAACTTGGAATGAAATTGCTAACCGCTATCTCGAAGAGATGGGTTTTGACAGTAACCAATACGTAGTCTACAGACACAGCAACACAGAACACGACCACATCCACATCTGCGCTAGCCGCATCCGTTTGGATAACGGAAAGATTGTACATGATAGCTGGGATTACAAGCGCAGCGAAACTATTATTCGGCAGTTAGAACGAGATTACAGCTTACAGCAAACCCACAGCAGCCACGAGAAATTATCACGCAATTCCAGTATTGGACAACAAAAACGGCTAGAAAGAGAGCAAGAAGAATATGTCAACGGGGAACGCCTAACACCACAAGAACGTCCCATTAAGCAACAACTCCAGGAATTAATCGACCGCGCCGCCCAAGACAAACTAACTATGCCCCAACTGGTTGAGCGATTGCAATTACAAGGTGTAGAAGTTCGTCACGGATTAACACGCAACGGTAAAAGTAAGGGCATCTCGTACTCATGGAATGACCAAAAATTTAGCGGCACCTCATTGGGTGCAGCCTATACTTGGCCGGGACTGCAAAAACATAAACGAATTGACTATCAGCCAATACGCGATGACGGGCATATTGAGTATCTGTTGAAAAATCCTAGAGAGCGAACAGTGAAGAGCCAACAGTTAGAAACCTCACGACAAGATTCGGGGATAGCTACTAGCACAGTCCGAGAACTTGAGCGAGGTTCAAGTCAGTCATTCGAGGCGATTACTGCAATTGTCCGATATCTTGAACTACAAGAAATTGAGCAGTCATTAACAAAGTCTTCCCTAAGTGAAACCTTACCACAATTAACAGAACAACTGTCTCTTTATCAGCAGCAGCTACAAGCAAGAAGAACCGCATTCGACGGCCTAGACACGGCGATTGCTGATGTGGAGCAACAAATTAGATCACAAAGAGCAATGGATGCAATCTCTGACTTTATTGAACAGTCAGTAGTTGATGATGCCTTGCTTGAAACATTACCACAATTAATAGAACAACTCTCTCAATATCGGCAGCAGCTAGAAGCAAGAAGAACCGCGTTCGACGAGCTATCATCGGCGATTACTCAAGAGTTACAATCCCATGTAGAGGAAAAAGCAATTTCATCAATTTCTGATTATGTTGACCAATCGACTGTTGAATCAGCATTAACCCAAACAGTACTAGAATTAACGCAACAACTTTCTCAATATCAGCAGGAACTCGTTACAGCTAAAACTACATTTAATGACCTGGATGCAGTGCTTGCGAATGAGTTACAATCCCATGTAGAGGAAAAAGCAATTTCATCAATTTCTGATTATATTGAGCAATCGGCTGTTGAATCAGCATTAACCCAAACAGTATTAGAATTAACGCAACAACTTTCTCAAAATCAGCAGCAGCTAGAAGCTGGAAGAACCATATTCGACGACCTGGAAACAGCGATTGTTTATTTGGAGCAACTGCATAGATCACAAAAACCAGTAGACGCAATTGCTCTTAATCAAACTCCAACTATAACCACAGATGAACCAAAGTTAAAAGATAATCTTTCAGCCGAGTTATATAAGTATAGGACTTACGCATTGACAAGAAATAGTAAATATGTGTAACGTGAAAAGCCACATCTTTCGTAAGGGTTTAGCATTGCTAAACCCCTACAGCATGGTCTATTTACGATCAAAGGATAATTAATCAAACCCTGAAACAACCTATTTTCGTTAATCCACATCATGATTAATTTGTACAGTGCGTAAGTCCTAAAGTATTACAGTACCGACTTGCAAAACTTATTAGTGACTGACCGAGACAAAGAAATTGCTACTAAGGCATTATTAGATAATAAGCCAGTTCAAGATGTTGAAGAAATTATCAAAGCCAGTCCAGCCGGATGGACTACTGATGAAGCCAGAGAATTGGTACTAATCGCTAACAATCAACTGGCACACTTACAAGAACAACCCCAGTTTACGCCCCCAGAAGAGGATGAGAGTCTACGGCGAGTATTACACTATTACCTCACTCAAAAACGAGGTTTAACCAATTTTCTTGTGCAACCATTACAACGGCAGGGGTTGGCTTATATAGATCAACAGGAAAATGTTGTATTTATCAAGCGAGATTTAGACGGTGAAAAGTCAGGCGCACTGGTTTGGGATACTGCACGAATTGACAATCGTTGTACGGAGTACCCCGAAAACAGCGATCGCTCGAAGGGGTGGTTTCACCTGAAATTGGGTGGAGAGGCAGAGGATAAAATCGAGAGGGTATACCTGTGTTCTTCCCCCATTGATGCGCTGACAATGGCAGAGATTGACAGAGATGGACACAAGGGGCAACCACCAGTGAGAACAATGTACATGGCAGTGGATGATCCAGATAACTTGCCCTTTGAACTTCTCAAAAATATCAACAGGATTGGGGTGGCATTTAATAATGATGATCTTGGGAATGAAGCAGCCCAAGCTGTTCAGTCAATGCTACCCCAGGCTAAAAGAATTACACCCAATGGACAAAGTTGGAATGAGGTTTTTGTTAGAGAACGGCAGCAGCAGCAAGAGGAACTGGATCAAAAGCAACGCTCTAGGGGTTTTAGTCGATAATCTCGCGCCATCGCCGACGAACTCGTGACCGCTTCGCTCTCGGAGTCGGTGGCTCTTACGGGCAGAAAGATTACTGGTTAGGCCAACTAGATCCTGCATCCCGCTCTTCTCCACTTCGCTGCGCCGACTCCGAGCCACGAGTTCTTAAGTTGGGTAAAGTTACGGAAGCTGTCACCAGGGGCAAAGTAGCCTGTAAGTACTACGAGACAACCGTTTTAGCTTTTATGATGATTTGGGATAGCGATCGCCTCATAAATACTTATTTACTTATTTACTTAAATACTGCATTACTGCATTACTGGATCAATCTTCTACATCCTTCAGTGCTTCATCCAGCAAAAGCCTCACAATCTCAACCTTTTTCCTGCTTGTCTTAGCTGCTAACACAGATAACTTACGGTGCATTGATTCAGGCAAATCAACAGTTAGTCTGATTGTTGGCTCTTTAGAAGGTTGTTGAAGTTGAGACATAATACTAGGTTTAGTTGGTTCTTGAATAGGTGTAGATTTTACAGTTGGTAATAGTTCTGGTAACTGCTTATCTTGAACATCGAAATTTTTACTCTCTGCTGACTCACCCTTCGGGTGACGCTCGTCCCTCGCTACCGCTTGCGCTATCACAGTCGCCTGTGGAGGGAAACCCTCCCGCAGCGCTGATTCACCATAAACAAACTCACGAGCTAGGGCATCATCGAGGGATTTTCGTTTTTTGGCAGTCATGACAACATCCCCAGAATTTCTTTAAACAATCGCTCATACTCCCGTGCTGACTCTGCCGCTTGACGGCCAGGTAAATCCCAAATTGTGGCAGCTTGACCAAAAGTATCTGCGATCGCTTGTTTTTGATGAATGACAGTTTTTAGTACAGTTGCCTCTTTGGATTTAGATAACAGTGCGATCGCTTCACCCAGCAACTTTGTACCCTTAACAGCACGACTGATGAATATAGCCGCTTGGGGCGCACCACCGCGAACAGACTGAGCTTGTCTGATTAACCGCACAGCATCACTGGCAGATTGCAAATCTAACCCTGTGGGTTGACAGGGAACTACAGCTAGATCAGCTCTAAATAATATTGCTCTGCTGGCCTCAGATAAACCGGCTGGCCCATCTATTATTAGATGATCACATTGGGTTGCTAACTCTGGAATTTGCTCTAAGAGTTCATCGGGTGATTGCAACACGGTAGTTGGCATCTCACTACCTTCCATCGACTGAAGCCAAATCGAGCTGCTACGTTGAGCATCAGCATCTAGCAAGTGGACTTTGTGACCTTTGCGGGATAACCAGTACGCTAGATGGACGGCAGACGTAGATTTTGAGCAGCCCCCTTTTTGATTGACAAGGGCAATTATTGACATACTGCATTACTGCATTAATTACTGCGTTAAGTATATACTGCATTAAGACATTATAGAGGAGGATGAGAAGGGGGCTATGAGAATAGGAGGCAAAAAGGAAAAAGACTCTCGTATTTACTCAATGAATGAGCTGAGAGAAAAAGTAGAGGCTGATATCAAAGAGTTTTTGACCAATCTTGAATATTGGAAATATGTACCTGGATTAAATGTAATGCGTCATCGACGCACGAATTACGATGTAGATTTCGATCAGATTACTGATGATGCTAGTTTGGGTCACTGGATTATGCATATATATAACAAGCAGTGGATGGAGGAAGACGCTGTTCTTGAGTTTCTTGATTTTGCATCAATTTATAGAAACAACAGTAAGAAAAATTATGACTCAGAAAACGTTAAGAAGTATTTGAAGTAATAGGCACAGAGCGATCGCAACAATGACTGAAAACATCTCAGCTTATCTGGATGCCTAAGCCAGCTAATCATGAATGTTCACTGTTAATACTCTCATAAATACTGGATAGTAATTTTTCAAACACAACTGCTTTAAATTCTTCACTATTCATCACTTGCATAAAGATTTTTTCGTTACCGTCCATGCGTTCGATAAATAGATTTTCAAGATGCTTTTCTAGGACTGGGGCAAAGTTTTCTTTTGTATTGACTTGAGCCGCTTGTTTTATGGAGTCATTAGCGATCGCTGTTTCGGTAATTTGCTCGAAAAAGAGTTGGTCGGCTGGGGTGAAGTTAGTACCAAAACGTTCGTTAAGGGAGTCAATAAGCTGGGATAAGGGGACTTCTTTATCTGGCTGGCGAGTTCCGACTGCGGTAGCACCTCGTAATGGTTCTGCTTTACCTTCACTCAAATCAATTTTCCCTTCACTGATTTTTTCAAGGCGATAAAATTTTAGTTCTATATCCCCAGATAAATCAATTTTTGGAGCTTCGGTGCTACGGGGTAATTTCTTTAAAAGGAAACGTCCATAGGCATAAAGCTTTTCTAGTTCTGAATCTTGATAAGGAATAATCTGGGCAAGGAATAAGTAGAGATTGCGGAAGCTGGTAAGTTGGCTTCTAAATTGTTCTTTATCTGGGTCTGGGAGGGCTTTATAATTTTCAATAATGGGGTCTAGTAATGTATTTAATTTTTTGTGTTCGCCTCCGGTGAGGGAGATTTTTGGGCGAAACCAAATTTCACACCACTGGTTTACATCGTTTTGGCTAAAAAGTTGCCATTCATAAAGCTGGTAAGACAGATCATTTAATTGTTGCGGATCTGCGGTTTCTCCAACAGGGGTTTCTTCGTAGTAGGGTTTAAATGCTTTGTAGATGTCTTCAGGTTTGTTAACAAAATCTAGTACGAAAGTCTCTTCTTTCCCTGTGGTGGTACGGTTTAGGCGGGATAGGGTCTGGACAGCTTGAACTCCATCGAGTCGTTTATCAACAAACATAGTATGGAGCAATGGTTGATCAAATCCGGTTTGGAATTTGTTGGCGACAAGCAGCACTTGATAGCCATCGCTGGCAAATTTATCGGGAATTTCGGAAGTTTTGATGCCGCCATTCATGTTAACTTCAGTAAATGTTTCTCCGGGTAACTCATCAAGGGCAATGGAACCGGAAAAGGCAACGAGGGATTTAATATCGCTATAGCCGTTTTCTTTAATGTATTTATCGAAGGCGAGTTTGTATTTAACGGCGTGTTCACGGGAACGGGTAACAACCATTGCTTTGGCTCGACCCCCAATTTTGTGAAGGGTATGGTTACGGAAATGTTCGACGATGATTTCTACTTTTTGACCGATGTTGTGGGAATGGAGTTCAACGAATCGGGCGATCGCCTTGGCTGTTTGACGACGGGGTAAGTTAAGGTCATCTTCGGAAATGCGGACGAGTTCGTAATAGCGATCGTAGCAGGTATAATTTGCCAAAACGTCTTTAATATAGCCTTCTTCAATGGCTTGGCGCATAGTGTAGAGATGAAAGGGGGCTTCGCCGTTCTCTCCGGGTTCATCGAATACGAGTAGGGTTTTATACTTGGGGGTAGCGGTAAAGGCGAAATAACTGAGGTTTGGTTGTTTGGTGCGGGTGAGTTGTTCTTTGAGTAATTGTTTTTTGGCTTCGTCACTGAGGTTATCTTCCTCAAGTTCATCTTCCAGGAGTTGGGCAGCGATCGCAGATTCAATCCCATCTTTATTGAGGATTTTGCGGAGTTCGGTGGCGGTTTCTCCGGTTTGGGAGCCGTGGGCTTCATCAACGATGACGGCAAAGCGTTTATCTTTGGTGGTAATGTCTATGGTTTTACCTTTTTTCGCTAAGGTTTCGATCGCTTTGGTAATGAAGGGGAATTTTTGAATTGTAGAAATGATGATCGGTACACCGTCGCTAAGGGCTGTAACCAGTTGTTGGGTATTTTCGTCAATTTTCTGGACAACTCCGGCTTTATGTTCAAACTGATAGATAGTGTCTT
This sequence comes from Chroococcales cyanobacterium, assembly GCA_038249935.1. Lineage (GTDB taxonomy): Bacteria > Cyanobacteriota > Cyanobacteriia > Cyanobacteriales > Nostocaceae > Nostoc. The sequence continues at coordinate 6,385 of JBBSCU010000063.1, read as the reverse complement.
GAATTTGTTGATCCAGTACAGTGCGATCGGTAATGACAACGACGGTATGAAAAATTTTTTCGTCTTGGTTGTCGTGGAGATTGGCCAGGCGATGGGCTAACCAAGCAATAGAGTTTGATTTCCCAGATCCTGCCGAATGTTGAATCAAATAATTATGTCCGGCTTTGTGTTGTTTGGTGTGGGCGATGAGTTTACGGACGACATTAAGTTGATGGTAGCGAGGGAAAATGAGGCTTTCTTTTTTCTGGTAATTAACGCCAGTGGTGGTGGGAATTTTGGTTTCTTTAGTTTCAAGGTGGAGAAATCGCGCTAAGATTTCCAAGAGGCTATCTTTTTGTAAGATTTCTAGCCAAAAGTAACTGGTGCGATATTCGTCATTGTCTCCAGGGGGATTGCCTGCACCGTGGTTATGTCCTTTGTTGAAGGGTAGGAAATGGGTACTTTCTGCGGCGAGTTTGGTGGTCATCCAAACTTCTTCGGTGTCTACGGCGAAATGGACTAAGCACCGTTGTTTAAAGGCAAATAGGGGGTCTTTGGGATCTCTATCGTGTCTATATTGGTGGATGGCGTTTTGGTATGTTTGTCCGGTGAAGGGGTTTTTGAGTTCGATAGTGGCGATAGGTAAACCGTTGATGCTGAGGAGAATATCGGGGATTTTTCCGGTTTTGATGGTGACTTGGCGGGTGATGGTGAGGCGATTTTTTTCGTAGAGTGCCAAGGTTTCGGGTGACTATATTTTTTAACTACATCCAAAAATTCTTGCCGTTCTTCATCTGAGATATATTTATCGAACTTACTTTTGTAAATTCGGGTATTTAATTCTTGATAAGTTTCATCGCTTTGAGCAATTTTAAATTCTTTATAGGCTTTATCTAGGGCTTTACGGGCTGTTCCATCTGGACTTAGGGCAGCACTAAGTAAAACATTTGTGTCAATGACAATTAGTTTATGATTTATCGGCGAGTAATTCTTCTAGGATTTTTTCGGTTAGTCCTTTGGCTTGAGCATTTCTGCCGATTCTGTCAAAAACGCTAAGTAAATCTTCGTCTTTATTTTTTGGAGAATTTCTCTTGATTTCTTGAATGAGTTGTTCTTGTTCTGGTGCTGGAAGTTGTAGGACAAGATTAAGAATTTGCTCAAAGGTTAGAGGAAGTTGATAGATTTTTTGAGTCATAGTAGGTTCTGGGATTAAAGGAGAAAAATTAGATACTCGCTTTTTTAATTTGGGTTAAGCCTTTCGTCTACATCGGCAAAGTCTTCATCTAATGGTTCAAGAGTAGAAAGGGTTTCTAGGAGGGATTTTTTCTGAATGGGGGATATGATGGCGAAGGGGACACCATTTTGGATGATGGTGAGGGTTTCGCCTGTTTTTTGAGCTTGGTTAATTAGGTTTTGGACGGTTTCGGGAAGTTCTGCAAGGGTGATTTGATTCATAGTGATTTCTGAGGTTAAGGGATGGGGACTTGGCGCACATCTATTTTACCTGTGACGGCGTTGGTGATGAGGGCGGTGGCAATTCTTACCCAAGCATATTCACCATCATCATCAAAATATTTTGGATCATCAATCGGTCGTGGAGAAGCTCCTCTCTTAATTGCTGTCAAACGTTTAATTTTTAATGATTTCCAATGTTCAGGAATTTCCCCCAACCACTTAACCCCAGAATCATTATACTTTTCATACCCCTGATACTTACCCACTACATAACCTCCCAATCTTCAATCTGCAAGCCTTCAATTCTGCTAAATTCTCTAACATTATGAGTTACTAAGATTAAATTATTTGCCAAACTAATAGAAGCAATTTGTATATCATTTGAGCCAATAGGAGTTCCACGTTTTACTAAATCAGCCCGAATCTTGCCATAAATTTCCGCACACAGATCATCAAATGGTAGAGATAAAAACTGATTCAGAAACAACAGTTGTATATTTAAACTCTTCTGAGGATTATTGCTACGCATCGAGCCATAAAATAACTCAGCTTTAACCACAGAACAAACAGCAATTTTATTCGCTTCTAAGCTATTAAGATGACGATTAATACTAGAATTTTTATTCTTTAAATACACTATACAAGCATTAGTATCTAGTAAATAAATAAGAGAAGAATTACTCATCGAAAACCCCGATTAAATCATCATCCATTTCATCAGAAATCCTAATATCGTCAATTCTAAAATCTATATCGGCACAACTTCCCGCTAAATCCAATAATCCTGAAGTATGAAGGGGAATATTTGCCGACAAAAAAGCTTTTAAATCTCTATCATTCTTAAAAGATAACATCTCCCTAAACTCATCAAAATTAATCAATCCCTCTAATAAGGCTTCTAGAACTAATTTATCAAGGATTTTTTGAGATAAATCCCCCCATTTATCCTGAACTCTCTCGGTTAATTTATCTGGTAAATTAATCGTAATTTCCATATCAAAAAACCCTCCTTAGTTTACATTAATATTTTTATTTTAGTCCTTAAACCACTTCCCCCAACATCGCCATAATATCCGCCTCCAAAGATTTAATATCATTCTCAATCTTATCCAGACAGCGAGGCGGCTGATATACATAAAAATGACGATTTAAGGGAATCTCATACCCTACTTTAGTTTTAGAAAAATCAATCCAAGCATCTGCTACATGGGGCAATACCTCCGCCTCAAAATACTTCTCACAATGCCCCTTTACCAACTTAATCAACTCATCTACACTCGCATATTTGTCATAACCCAACGGTAACGGCAACGTAATATCATCCGGCAAAGGTACAATCTCCGTATCTCGCAAATTACTATCCGGTTCAGGATTCCCCTTTTTATCCCGACAGATTTCCGCTTCCGGATCAGCCTCACCCAATGCTGCTAAAATAGCCTTGATCACCGGATCTTTCAACTTTAGCCCTGCATTCTTTAGCACCCGATCTAAATCCCGCATAAACTCAGCACGGGACATATACAGGCGATTAACGTCCAGACGCTGCAAAGCATCTAAAATCTGATTTTGGAGACTTTCACCCATTTCGATTTCTAACTGTTGCGCTTTTTCATCCTTACGCTTCTTAGTCGTCGCCAAATCCTGAAACGCTTTTTGCTCTGACAACCGAGCCACCCGTTCCTCACTCGCCTGAAAATTTAATCTTAACGGACGCTCCACAGTAATTTTGAGAAATCCAAACTCCCGATTATCAAAAATCTTTGAGCAAATCTGCTTTTCTATCTGTCCGTCTGATTTCACCTCACATACACCATTTTGCTCAAAATCCCCATACAGTCGCACCAATTCTGCAATATGCTCAGGGGATAACTCATTGCGCTTATTACCGAGACTCTTTTTCATCTTTTGAAAATGGTGCGTCCCATCAATAAGCTGAACTTTTCCTTGACGATGCGCCGCTTTTTTATTAGTCACCAACCAAATATAAGTAAAAATTCCTGTGTTATAAAACATCTGGTCAGGTAGAGCAACCACCGCTTCCAGCCAGTCATTTTCAATAATCCAACGGCGAATATTACTTTCACCACTCCCCGCATCCCCTGTAAACAAAGGCGAACCATTAAACACGATCGCAATCCGAGAACCATCACCCCCTACCTGTGGGGATGAGTGCATTTTCGAGATCATGTGTTGCAAAAACAACAGCGAACCATCATTAATTCGAGGTAAACCTGCCCCAAAACGCCCCTCAAATCCAAATTCCTCATGCTCATCTTTAACGAAATCTTCTTCCGGCTTCCATTCCACACCGAATGGCGGATTTGCAAACATATAGTGAAACTGTTTGTTGGCATGACCGTCACGGGGTAAAAAATTATTACTTTTGCTTTTTGCGTTTTTTATTCCCAAGGTGTCCCCATAGACAAGATTGTTAATCGGCTCATCTTTAATCAGTAAGTCAGAACAGCAAATTGCATAAGATTCAGGATTATACTCTTGCCCAAATAACCCTAAATTTGCTTCAGGATTTTGTTTCTTAATATGTTCCTCCGATACCGATAGCATTCCCCCTGTCCCTGCTGTGGGGTCGTACACTGTCCGATAAATCCCTTGTTTAAAGATATCCTGCTCGTCACAGAAAACCAGATTCACCATCAGCCGAATTACCTCACGGGGTGTAAAATGATCTCCCGCCTCTTCGTTTGCCTGCTCGTTAAACTTCCTCACCAGTTCCTCGAACAGATAGCCCATTCGTAAATTAGAGAGTTTCGCCGGAGATAAATCAACTTCAGGACTAGCGATCGCTTTCATCACCTCAAACAGACGATTCGCTTCATCTAACTTCTGGATTTCATTATCAAACTCAAATTTCTCAAAAATATCCCGTGCTAGAGGCGAAAACCCATTGATATAAGCTCTAAGATTATCCGCCAGCCCCTCCGAATCTTCTAGTAATTTCTGAAACGTAAATTCACTAAGGTTATACAACGGCTGTTGGCGATTACCCCCAATTGCTACTTTGGCGATCGCCTTCTCAAAAGCGTCACCCTCTAAGCCCATCGCCTCAAACTTAGCCTTGGACTCAAGAACAGCTTGTTTAGTAGGTTCTAGAACAGAATCTAAACGACGCAATACAATCAGAGGCAACATCACCCGCCGGTACTGGGGGGGACGGTAAGGGCCTCGAAGTTTGTCCGCAATGCTCCAAATAAAACCGACTAACTCTTGATTATTAGAATTTTCTGTATTTGTCACCATCGGAATTTTGAGTAATAAAGTTAGATTGATTTATTTACCAAAGAGTTAGTATCTGTTTTTTAACTATTCAACACCAAGCTCTTACATTATTTGATTTCATTACTCATCAATCGTGTTCCACTTGATGCCAGAAAAACGCTTGGAATTTACTTTGGTATATTTTTCTGTGTGGCGGATGTCTCTATGTCCTAAAAATTCCTGAATAAACCTCGTACTATGCCCCTCATTCACAAGGTAGTACCCACAAGCATGGCGTAACTGGTGCGGGTGGATTTTGATGTTTAACACAGCTACTTCCCCCAACCTAGTCAACAATCTTTGTACCGCAGCCGGGGTTAACCTCTCTCCCCTTTCCCCAATAAAAACGTAATTACCACCAATATTTAATTCCTTTAATTCTTTCAATGCCTCGATTTCATCCACAGGCAACGGATGAACCCCGCTATCGCTCCCTTTTTTACGGGTGATAAAAATCTCATAATCTAAAAATGAAATCGCATCCCATCGCAAATCGCAAGCTTCCGACACCCGCAGCCCGTGGCGAAATATTAACAGTATCAAGGCATAATTCCTCACCTTGTACCGTCCGTAAACTTTTGCCCCTCGCAGAATGCTATTTACCTCACGTACTGTAAGATATTCCCGTGACCTGTAATCCTCATTCTTGCGGCGTACCAGCATTTTGCCATTTTGCTACTGTTCGTATTATACGTTTAATTACCAACACTTCTCATCGTCCCAAACCCTGATTCTATCGTCAATATCCACCCCGAAATTTACCTCAGTTAAGCCACGCTTATCTTTCCAGCACCGAAAAACTCTCTACATAGAGCGATTGATAAAGCTGGCTTATACATAGTGGTCAGACACCCCGCGATATCAATACTGATATCATTTGCGTGCTGGAGTGAAAGCTTGGTTCCGTAGAAGTTGGAATGAGAAACCATAAATAACTTCCTTAACCAAACCGTATTATCGGGTGTAGGGTAACTCTTGCTACTTAGAAGCCAAAAATTCTTGAACAGTCAGAATTTCAATACCCCTCCAGGGGTTTAGCACTAGCAAATCATCATCTCCAGTAACAATACACTCTGCTTGACCACTGAGTGCTAATTCCAGATATTTGTTATCTTTTGGATCTCGGCATTCATTAATCTGCTCAGTCACGTCAATAAACTGTACAGTTTCGGACAAATCCACCAGGAAATCGTTTCGTTCTTCTGGCGTGGTGTACCGATTAAATTTGGGTCGAGCGAGTACCTGTTCTAGCTCCAGCCAAATGGACTCGGACACCAACAATTGTCCTAAATCTTGAGCTTTTCTGAGTGCGCGATCTGGTTTGCTCCCTGGTATTAACACCGCGCTGATGATGACATTAACATCGCACACAAACCGTCTTTCATTCGTCGTCATTCAAAATTGACTCCAAAATTGACGGTGTTAAACCCCTTTCTACAGCTCGTCTGCCAATTTCATCCATTGTCTGCCTGAGCTTGGCAATGGCTTCTTGCCTGCAAGTCATTGAAGATTTTAGCAACACTGCGATCCGGGCTTCAATTTGTGAGCGTTCTTCTTCAGTGGCATTGCGGTATGCCTCTGCTACCGAGGAGGGAACTTTGATGGTAATTTCTTCTTTAGTAATCATGGCCTGTTCGCTTCCATAATTTCTCATCTTTAATTATGTTACTTCCTT
>JBBSCU010000062.1:0-22167 GCA_038249935.1 Chroococcales cyanobacterium | reverse complement strand
TAATGATGTGGTTAACATAAACCCGTGATATCCAAGTGCTTTCAACTTTATATCCCATGAATCTGGTTTTGCTAAACCACAAAATCCAATAATAGGTTTAGCAGATTTCTGCCTGAGAGAAATTTCACCTCCCAAATATTCTTTAACATAATCTTCCACAAAAGAAGGCATAATAATATCCTTTTGCCTGTTTTGGGAGCGATATACGGCAGTCCTGATTATTGTTGCATTATTGACAGGGACTTTTTCGGCACAACAATCGCCTGCAAAAAAAATAGCTAGTTCTTTACCGCTATTAGCTACTTTTTCGGCAAATTGCATAGATATATCTTGTGCTTGTTTGTTAACTTTACTTCTCCAACTTTCTCCTCTGATCATTCTCCAGTTCATAGGCATGATTGCTAAGTCAGCTTCTTCTAACGAAGTCATTTGGAAAAGGGAATTACTAACCTCTATATAATTGCCATATAGTCTATTCCAAGGGTATTTTTCAGTCGGGATAAATTCTGTCCAAAAGGGATAAAGCATTGGAACTGTTTCCATTCCCTTAAGAATATAATTTCTGTCAGAGTAGATATTTAATTTCATATTTGGACGTGAGTTTAGCTATTTGAAACATTAGAGGAAATTATACAATAAATGCGCCTAACTTCAACTAACCTTTTAATTGTGTTGACTTCGAGCTTCTATATTATTAGGACTTAGACAAAACTACACGATGTAGGGGCAATTCATAAATTGCCCCTACAGGCTTATCCTTACAAATTCCCTGTGCAAGTTTAAGCATAGATTAATTACAAATTAATAAAAATTTGGGCTGATATTATACTCCTATTCTATTTTTCCTCTTTCTTTTCTTCAAAATTGGTTGTCTTTGGATTCTGAACAGGTCTATAGTTTTCCTGATTTTGCTGTTGTTCATTCTTCTCTTGCACAACTTGAGTGGTATATATTTCTACATCTCGCTGAATAATATCTTCTATCTGACCTGCGAAAAGATTAAATGCCTGTTCATGGCTTGGATAAATCCGATAAGGGCCTGTCAACTGCGAAAATTGCCAACCTTGGGTTTTCAAAGATTCAACTGTACGGCGATAGTGTCGCCAGCGTTCTCCATAATGAAAAAACTCTTCAATGGCAGCACTAATAGCAACTACTTGACTGAGAATCAAGGTTGACCAAACAATAGGTTGTTTATTTTCAATGTTAGTATTATTAATGTTTATACTTACCAAAGCTGGGAGAATTACACCACCAATAATAGTTGTTATTCGCAGAGCATAATGGCGATTGCGCGATGAATTCGCTTTTCCTTCCATCCAAAGTACTTGGTCTAGCCAACGCGATCGCAAAAAATGTTTTTGCCCATCACCTAACTTCATCCCTTCAAATAACTTCTGAAAATCTGCCTTTAAAAATTCCTGATAACTATCTTTTTTTGCCATTATTCACTCCTAGTTAGAAAGCAAACCTCTAATTATTTCGTCTAAGTTCTCAACTTTATTCTCTACGTCGATTAAGTCGATATATTGTAATTTACCAGATTTAGCTAACTCTTTGGCTCGTTCATCGGTAGCTTCTCCACCCAAAGCAGCTGCAAGTATATCTGCTGTTCTACCACTACCAGCAATCACCACGACTAACCTGCCAGTATTAACGCTAGAAAACGCATCTTTAAAAGTAATTTCACCACCGTTCAAAAGTACAGTTAATGAAGGTGAGCCACTAGCTAACACAGTTGCAACATCAGATATCCAAGGAGACTCATCGCCCCAATCACTACCAGGAACCAGCACAAAATGAGTATGGTTCGGTTCTAAGGGTGTCAAATCAGCAGTAACTTCTAACTGATTAGGTAAAGCCACTTTTTTTTCTGGTGTCACACCAATTAAAGCAAATTTAGCACCTATCTGGGTACGAGCTACGCCAATTAATCGCATGACTCCCGCATCCGTACCTCCATCCACAACATAAGCGCCCAATGTTTCAGCAATGGGGGCTAAAACTTCCACAAATAACCGTTGGATGCGGAGAAAGTCGGCTTCACTGATGTTATTTGCACCCCCCACCACTACTAAAACCGGACGCGAGTTACTAAGCCCTATTTGCTCAAGAGCATTTGGCAATTCTGCTTGCTGTTCAACTCGAATAGCTAATGCTGTTTGCCCGGTATCAAAGATAAGTTTCAAACCATTTTTCATTTGTCAAATTTATATTTCAGATGCGATCGCAATGGTAGTGTTGATTATGAAATAGTGTGAGCAAATTTATTCATGACTGCTGCTGTCTTATTAGAAAACGTCTACAAATTTTACAACAATGTACCTGTAGTCAATGATCTGTCATTCAAAATTGAAGCGGGAGAAATATTTGCTCTACTTGGCCCCAATGGTGCGGGTAAATCTACTACAATTCGGATGCTGACTACATTAACGAAACCGTCCCAAGGAAGGATAGAAGTAGGTGGATATGATGTGGTCAGCCAAGCAATGCTGGCAAAACAGACTATTGGCGTAGTTTTGCAGCAAATAAGTGTGGATAACGATTTAACCGTCTGGGAAAATATGGAACTCCACGGAAGGCTACATCACATTAGCAACCCGCAGCGACAACAACTAATTAATCAATGGCTAGAGTATGTTGAGCTTGCAGAAAAACGTGATAATTTGGTAAAAACCCTGTCTGGGGGTATGAAACGACGCTTGCAGATAGCGAGAGCTTTATTGCATCAACCGCAAATTTTGTTTTTGGATGAACCAACGGTAGGACTTGACCCTCAAACTAGGCGGCGTCTCTGGGAAATTATTCGAGATTTGAATAAACAAGGGATGACGATGCTACTGACAACTCATTATATGGATGAGGTCGAATTTTTGTGCGATGCTTTCGGCTCTAACAAGCCAGGACGCATCGGTATTATGGATGGCGGTAAGCTGATTTCTTTAGGAACTTTACAACAGCTGCGTTCTCTTCACGGTGAAGGTTTGGTAATGAAGCAATTAGGTGTGTCCCAAGTGGGGAGTGATAGCGCCCGTAGTTGGGAATATCTGTTTTTCCCCTCTCTGGAAGCAGCGAATGTCTACTTGAATGAACAGCCCGATAAAACCGGAATGATGGTGCGTCCCTCTAATTTAGAAGATATTTTTGTGGAATTAACGGGACGCAAGTTAGATTAACCTCATCCTCCTAACTGTCGCAACATGGCTTCTACCCTATCCACGCCAGCCGAGTCATTGCGCCGCCTGTACAAATCACGGGCTTTCTGAAGCAAGCTGTTTGCTTGTTTGGCTTGTCGTCGCTGTTTATACATCGAACCCATCAATTCATAAGTCTGGGCATTGTTTTTGTCCAAACTGATTGCTTGTTGATACGCCCAGGTAGCTGCACGATAGTCTCCCATCCGAGATTGCGTCACAGCCAATCCTAAATAGGCGTTAACGTTGTTCCGGTTCAGCTTTATGGACTGACGATACCCTTCCTTGGCACCAGCAGTATCTCCCAAGTTCGCTTTGATGTAACCCACAGCGTAGTAAAAATCGCTATTGTTAGGGTTGATAGCGATCGCCCGACGATAAGCTGTTAATGCTGCTCGGTAGTTTCCTTGTTGAGCGTATAAGTAGCCAATACCTGAATAAATTTTAGCATTCTTGGGATCTAGCCTAGCTGCTTGCTGATAAACAGCGATCGCGCCACTATAATCACCAGTGTCAACTAATCTTCGTCCTTCTTCTAGTAGTTGCTTTAATTCTGGGTTTTTGGCTTGTGCTACTAATACCTGAGCCTGAGCCACCGAAGGTATTGTGAAGGTAAAACATCCTAGTAACACCACACTAAACACGAATGATGTTGGTTTGTACACAGTAAATTTCCTGAAATTTTAGAGGACTTTTTTCTAGTACATTAAAACAAAAATATGGACTTTTGAAAACTGTATTTCTTCGTATTAATTAAGATATTAATAGTTCATTCACTGCATACTCTAAAAATTAGCATTTCTTCACCGAGTTTTTACTGAACAATGAAGTGTCAAGTATAAATTTTCAGATGGAGTTATCCTACATATAAATTGGTATAACGCCAAAATTACACTTTTTTTGTCAGTATTTCTACGAGTTTATTGGCAAAATACAATAGGTATTTCACTTAATATTAGCTAGGCGAGACATAAATTATAGAAATAATTTAACATTCCATCATGTTGATTATTTAAGTTAGCAATTTACTAAATATGTATCAAACATCCTCACATTTTTTATTGTTTATACTACCATTTGAGAAGTTGCTCTACATCTATTGATTGTTTGTATCTTTTTTTGCTCATAACACGATAAGATAAATCCCAAAAGCGAAATGTTCCTTCAAAGTTATGATTTTTCGGGACAATACTGCAAAGGCGATCGCAATCTAAAATTGTGTGAGAGAATGTTTATCAAATCTATTTTTAACACAGACTAATTCTGCATCTGTAATCAAAGTTACAATTGTTGAAGTGTTTTATAAACACTTTGATAAGAAATATCAATCCACATAATATCTAGGAGGCTAATTTATGATTATAACTACCACTGATGTAATTCAAGGAGCCGTGATTGAATCATATTTAGGCATTGTGACAGCAGAAGTAGTCTACGGCAGCAATTTCTTGCGGGATTTTATGGCTGGTATTCGAGATATTATCGGTGGACGCACTGCTAGCTATGAGCGTCTATTTGAGGAGGGTCAACGCAAGGCATTAGAAGAATTAGAACAACGGGCACAACGTTTAGGAGCAAATGCTGTAATCGGCATTGAGATTGATACTGGCACAATCAATATTGACCAGTCAGGAGTTCTATTGCTGATTACTGCTACAGGCACTGCTGTGAGGATGCGTTAATCTTTCATTGACTGCCTAATTACTTTTTTAAGTGCATTAAAACTGGTTATTAATCTATTTTTTCTCCCTATAGATACACTTGTTAACTCTTTCTATTGATAGATATAAAAGTAGATAATTTGGTTATTTAATATTAAGCATAAACATGAATATACCTGAGCAGCAACTTTGGTGAAACAGCATTGGAGAACATAAACTATGTCATACGTAAATCGGGCATCTAATGATGATGTTATTTCTACTCAACCTGCGGTAGTAGGTCGAGTGACTGAATATCATGATCTTGTTCGCTGGGGACCGATTATTTCTGGTCTGTTGGTTTCTTTAGCTACTCAGTTAATTTTGAGCGCGATAATTGGTGCCTTCGCCGCAGGTGCAGTTGAAGGTTCAGGTGCACCTAGAACAATTGCCCCCAACACTGCGGGTAATGCGGGGCTTTGGTCAACTATCGCTTTGTTAATTTCCCTATTTACTGGTGGTTGGGTTGCGGCTCGCGCTTGTGGTCCGATGAATCGCAATACAGCTCTTCTTAACGGCGCAATTCTTTGGGCTACGACTTTGGCAGTTAGTTCGTTTCTATTGGCAAATGGAGTATCGGGTGCTTTTGGTGTTGCTGCTTCCAACGCTGGGGAAGTCATAAACCAAGTACAACAACAAGGTGGAGTCAATGTACCACGAGCAAATGTAAGCGCTCAACAAACTCGTGAGATTGCGGAAAATATACGTTCAGGATTATGGTGGTTTGTGTTTGGTTCTTTATTGGGTTTAATAGCTTCAATGATTGGAGCCGTAACTGGCGCTCGTAGTCCTCGGACTAACAACTACAATTCTGAAAGAATGGTCTGAAAATCAAATGTTGGTATTGATGTAAAAGCACCTTTTTTTAAGGTGCTTTTTGTTTATTATTTAAGGCTGGCGTTTGTAGTATGCTACCGTATATCACCATTTCAGATATGAACTTTCAATCCCCTGTTCACGTCGAATTTTGCCGTCTTTTTCAAACCAAGCAATTACTTGTTGTGCTGTCAAATCTTCAATAGCAACGCTGTACTCTTGGGCGATATGCTTTAAAAGCTTAAGTGATGAAATTGTCAATCTTGTTAAAAACTTTTCTGGGGAAGACAACAAGGCTGCGTCTACTTTTGCTGACTCTTCCAGAGTTAAAAATTGTGCTGATGGTTGCTGTGGTAATACGTCCATAAACGCTATCTCAAACTTAGTTGATCATTGGGCATTAAAAAAAAAGACAAAATATAAACTTTTACTTGCGAGCTTGTACCAAATAGCCACAACGATGTTCGCCGTTGATAATCCAGTGGGTGCGTTCTACGGTACAATCTGATAATACGGCAGCAAACATTTCTAATTCGTGACCACAAATGCTGGGGAAAGACTCGGCAACGTTGGAAATAGCGCAGTTATGCTCCATTAAGATAAAGCGATCGCTATCAATTGCGTCATTCACATCAACCGGGTGATACTCCGCCATGAAGCCTTCCGCTTTTCTGAACTCTACTAAGTTGGCTACCCGTTCTCGCAGTGAACCGCTACCCACGCGATCGCAGTATTCTTGAGCTTTGCGCTCCCACTGTTTCTGTAAAATCGATTTGAATTGCTCATGTCCCATCGTTTCGGCTAAGGTGTCTAGCAGCGAAACCGCAAAATGACTGTGGCCATCACCAAAGCGATCGCTCATTGTTCGATGCAAGCGATCGCGTCCCTGACGACTCAGTTGATAAATGTGCTGCGGCCGCCCCATCCCCGCCGTCTGCACTGATGTCGAATACAAAACTAGCTCCTCCGTCTCCAAATCTTTGAGATGACGACGAATCGCTTGGGGGGTAACTTCTAAAACTTCAGCTAGCTCCAAAGCCGTTGCTTTTTCGTGTTTGTGCAGATATTCTAGGATATCTTGCTTGGTTGAGGACTGGTGAGTAGTCGCCATCTTGTGGTGCGAGACGTTCAGCGAACGCCCCAAAAATTTCTTTGAAAATTTGACTTTGACAACATTGTTGTTGTTAATTTAGCGTAAAATGAAGATAGGTTAAACAACATAGCTGTTGTTTTACTCTCCACCACTATTCTAGCAGCCGTGTAACCATTCAGTAACGTGATATGGGAATCGGCTAAAGAAAAGTCCGTCTCCCATCCTGAAAGAGTTCTGAACACAAGAGATTATTACCGATGAGTGCCACTGTCAAAACCTTAGTCAACCAACCTTACAAGTACGGCTTTATTACTGATATTGAGTCCGACACTATTCCGCGTGGACTAGACGAGGATGTTGTTCGCTTGATCTCCTCTAAGAAGAACGAGCCGCAATTCATGCTGGACTTTCGCCTCAGAGCTTATCGCCAGTGGCAAAAAATGACAGAACCAACTTGGCCGAATGTCAAGTATCCGCCAATTAATTATCAAGACATCATTTACTATTCAGCGCCGAAACAAAAGAAACAAAAACTGAACAGCTTGGACGAAGTTGATCCAACACTTTTAGAAACCTTCGAGAAGTTAGGCATTTCCCTATCTGAACAGAAGCGACTGGCAAACGTCGCCGTCGATGCGATTTTCGATAGCGTTTCTGTCGCCACTACATTTAAGGAAAAGCTAGCGGAAGATGGGGTTATTTTCTGCTCGTTTTCGGAAGCATTGCAAGAACACCCAGAACTAATCAAAAAATACCTGGGTAGCGTTGTTCCCATAGCTGACAACTACTTTGCCGCCTTGAACGCCGCCGTATTTAGCGATGGTTCCTTTGTCTACATTCCTAAAGGCGTGAAATGCCCAATGGAACTGTCTACCTACTTCCGCATCAACTCTGGTGATACGGGACAATTTGAGCGGACTTTGATTGTCGCCGAAGAAGGTAGTTATGTTTCTTACCTCGAAGGTTGCACCGCACCGATGTATGACAGCAACCAGCTGCACGCCGCCGTTGTGGAACTCGTCGCCCTCGACAACGCCGAAATTAAATATTCCACCGTCCAAAACTGGTACGCTGGAGATGCCAACGGTAAAGGCGGTATTTACAACTTTGTCACCAAGCGCGGTTTGTGTCAGGGCGTAAATTCCAAGATTTCCTGGACTCAAGTAGAAACAGGTTCGGCAATTACTTGGAAATATCCTAGTTGTGTGTTGGTGGGTGATAATTCTGTGGGTGAGTTTTACTCGGTGGCGCTGACAAATCATATGCAGCAAGCTGATACGGGTAGTAAGATGATTCACGTAGGTAAGAATACTCGCAGTACAATTATTTCTAAGGGAATCTCCGCAGGTAATTCTAGTAATAGCTACCGGGGTTTAGTGAAAGTCAACCCGACGGCAAAAGGGGCGAGAAATTATTCTCAGTGCGACTCAATGTTGATTGGGGATAATGCCCATGCGAACACTTTCCCTTATATTCAGGTGCAAAATAATACTGCGAAGGTAGAGCATGAAGCTTCTACTTCCAAGATTGGGGAAGATCAGTTATTTTACTTCGCTCAACGGGGTATTTCTTCAGAAGATGCCATTTCGATGATGATTAGCGGTTTCTGTAAAGATGTTTTCAATCAGCTACCGATGGAGTTTGCTGTAGAAGCTGATAAGTTGTTGAGTTTGAAGTTGGAAGGCAGTGTTGGATAAGGCTGGAAAATCGCTAGGAATCGAAAAAATTAACGCTTGTAGTCAGCACTTTAGCGTTGGAGAAAAGCGCTAAAGCGCCTACTACGAACTAAAAGAGAAGAGAGAGAAGATGATTATTGAAAATAGTGAAGTTGTGCTGTCAGTAAGAGATTTGACGGCTAATGTTGATGGAACACCGATTTTAAAGGGTGTGAATCTTGATGTGCGATCGGGTGAAATTCATGCGATTATGGGGCCAAATGGTTCTGGTAAGAGTACGTTTTCTAAGGTGTTGGCTGGGCATCCGGCGTATGAGGTGACTGGCGGTGAGGTGATTTTTCAAGGACAAAATTTACTGGAGTTGGAACCGGAAGAACGGGCAAGATCCGGTGTATTTTTGGCGTTCCAGTATCCGTTAGAAATTCCAGGTGTGAGCAATTTGGATTTTTTGCGGGTGGCGTACAATTCTCGTCGCAAGGCGCAAGGTTTAGAGGAAATAGACGCTTTTGATTTTGACGATTTAATTGAGGAAAAGCTGGATGTGGTGAAGATGAATCCCAGTTTTCTCAGTCGGAGTTTGAATGAAGGTTTTTCTGGTGGCGAGAAAAAGCGGAATGAAATTCTGCAAATGGCGCTGCTAGAACCAAAGTTGGGAATTTTGGATGAGACTGATTCAGGTTTGGATATTGATGCGCTGAGAATTGTGGCGAATGGGGTAAATCAACTGGCAAGTCCAGAAAATTCCACAATTTTGATTACTCACTATCAAAGATTACTTGATTATATTGTGCCTGATTTTGTCCACGTGATGGCAAACGGGCAGATTATTACCAGTGGCGGTAAGGAACTGGCGCTAGAATTGGAGTCTCGCGGTTATGACTGGGTGCTGGAAGAGTTTGCAGCTGAGGTGGGTGTGTAATGACTATTCAAGTATCTCCCAGTCCAAATCCTAATTCAAATGCAGTCAGTTTGACATCCGCTCTGTTAGATAGAGATGATTATCTGACTGGGTTGTTAAATCAAGTAATCGCAACGAAAACAGAAGGTTGGTTGCAGGATTTACGCCAAAGTGCTGCTAGTTGGGTACGCCACTCGACTATCCCGACAACCCGCGAGGAAGAATGGCGATTTACTGATTTGTCATCTCTGCGACAGTTCCAATTTAATGTAGAGACGCAATCAATACAAACTGATATCTCGTCGCTGACTTTAAGTGAAGCGGCTAATAGTCGTTTGGTTTTTGTTAATGGGGTTTTTGCACCGGAGTTATCAGCAGTTGCACATTTACCATCTGGAATTGTGGTGAGTAATTTGGCTAGCTTACCTGTGGTTGAGCAGGAGAGTGTACAGCAGTATTTAGCTCAAGCTGAGGGAGCGCAGGAGGTTTTTACGGCTCTCAATACGGCTGGGATAACTGATGTAGCTGTGGTGTGGGTGAAGAAGAATGTAGTAGTTGAAACGCCAATTCATCTGCTGTTTATTTCGGGTGAGACGGCGACGATTTCGCAGCCGCGTTGTTTGGTGGTGGCGGAAAGTGGTTCGCAGGTGAGTTTGGTTGAGGAGTATACGAACCGCAGAGGCGCAGAGAGCGCGGAGGAAGAGGGAGTATATTTTACTAATGCGGTTACGGAAATTTGGGTTGGTGATAATGCCCAGGTGAACCACACTAGGGTTGAGCGGGAGGGTGCAGAGGCTTTTCATATTGGGAAGACTGCGATCGCACAGGCTCGTGATAGTCGATATACTTGTCATGCCATAACTTTAGGTGCAAAGTTGTCACGGCACAATTTGGAGATTTTGCAAACTGGTGAGCAAACAGAAACTACTCTCAATGGTTTGACGATGATTTCTGGTAAACAGTTGGCTGATACTCATAGTGCGATCGCACTCAATTATCCTCATGGTATAAGTAAGCAATTGCATAAGTGTATTGTAGGCGATCGCGCTCATGCAGTATTTAATGGTAAAGTTTTTGTTCCTAAGCCGGCGCAGTTGACAAATGCAACCCAGATGAATCGGAATTTGCTGTTATCATCTAAAGCTAGAATTGATACCAAACCACAATTGGAAATTACTGCCGATAATGTAAAATGCGCTCACGGTGCTACCGTTAGCCAATTGGAAGATGATGAAATATTCTATCTGCAAAGTCGGGGAATTGATGAAAACGATGCTCGGAAGTTGTTAATTAACGCCTTCGCTGCTGAAGTTATCAACCAAATACCAGTTACCTCTCTGCGAGAAATCCTTTTAAACACAGTCAATAATCTTAAGTCCATATCGCTTGACTCTTGAATCTACCAATGACTTTCACCACTACTAAAACCCTTGCTGATCAAGTTCGCGCTGACTTCCCAATTTTGCATCAGGAAGTCAATGATAAACCCTTGATTTACCTCGATAATGCTGCGACATCGCAAAAGCCTTTGCTTGTATTAAATACCCTGCGAGATTATTACGAGCAATATAATGCTAATGTGCATCGCGGTGCCCATACTCTGAGTGCTAAAGCTACCGATGCTTATGAAGGTGCTAGAGATAAAATTGCCAAATTCATCAATGCTGCATCACGTCAAGAAATCGTCTACACCCGCAACGCAACTGAGGCGATTAACTTAGTAGCTTACAGTTGGGGAATGAACAATTTGCAGCCGGGAGATGAGATTATTCTGTCGGTGATGGAACACCACAGTAATATTGTACCTTGGCAATTGGTGGCGCAAAAAACGGGTGCAGTACTAAAGTTTGTGGAACTGACACCAGAAGAAACTTTTGATTTTGAACAGTTTAAAAAACTGATTTCTGAAAAAACAAAGTTAGTGTCAGTGGCGCATATTTCTAATACTTTGGGTTGTGTTAATCCAGTGGTAGAAATTGGTGCGATCGCTCACAAATACGGTGCTAAATTCTTAGTTGATGCTTGCCAAAGTGTACCTCATGTGCCTGTCGATGTACAGCAGATAGATTGTGATTGGTTGGTTGCATCTGGTCACAAAATGTGCGCTCCAACTGGGATAGGATTCCTGTATGGTAAGTTAGAATTGTTAGAATCAATGCCACCATTTTTTGGTGGTGGTGAGATGATTGCAGAGGTATATTTAGACCATTCTACTTATGCAGAATTACCGCATAAATTTGAAGCCGGTACACCTGCAATTGGAGAAGCGATCGCACTTGGTGCTGCGATAGATTATCTTAGCAGTATCGGCATGGATAAAATCCACGCCTACGAAGCAGAATTAACAGCTTATTTGTTTCAACAATTAGAGCAAATTCCCCAAATTAGAATTTACGGCCCCAAACCAAATGCTAAGGGTGAGGGTAGAGCCGCTCTTGCATCATTCACCGCAGGGGAAGTCCACGCTAACGACTTATCTACATTATTAGATGAAGAAGGCGTTGCTATTCGTTCTGGACACCACTGTACTCAACCATTACACCGTTATTTAGGTCTTCCTGCAACCGCACGAGCAAGTCTATGTTTCTACAACACCCGCGAGGAAATTGATATTTTCATCAAAGCACTGAAAGAAACTCTGGAATTTTTTGCAGGTTTCCTTGCTTAAAGTTATAAAATATTCAGACATTGATTGTGTCAACTATCAGCAACATACCTTGGTAATAATTGGCACAATTTAATTATCTGGATTTTTTACAGGAGCAACTAAAGTGTCATACAGTGACTTTACTTTAGATAGAGTTAGAAAAACCTTTGGCTTAACTATTTCTGATAAAACTGATATATTTGCATCTGTACATAAAGTAGAGTGTCCACCATTACTTGCAGAAATATTGCGGGAAAATATACCTTTAGCTCTTGCTAGTAATACTGAAAAATCCCGTTCCGAGATGATTATTGCGCCTATTTTAATTGCTGTAAGGAAATATTTAAATAATCAAATAAGTTTATTTTCTGGTATCGATTTTACTGTTGATTCAGCACAAGGTTTAAATGGAAATTGCGATTTTATTATTAGTCGTTCACCAGAGTTACTAATTCTTAACGCACCAGTTGTGACAATTGTAGAAGCTAAAAAAGAAAATATCAATGCCGGATTAGGTCAGTGTGTAGCAGAGATGTTAGCAGCTAAATTGTTTAATGAACGTGAGGGCAATAATATTCAAACAATTTATGGTACTGTTACCACTGGAACTAACTGGAAGTTTTTGAAACTTATTGGGCAAGTGATTGAAATTGACTTGGGCGAGTATTATATTAATGACATAGGTAAAATTATCGGGATTTTATCTCATATCCTAACGGAAAAAGTATTGTAATATGCTTGTCAAGTCAACGCCTGCTGAACAAAGAACAGTCCTACAAAACATTAGCTGGGAAACCTTTGAAGCCTTACTGAGAGATACAGGTGAAGATAGAGGTTCTCGGTTTGCTTACGACTGCGGTGTTTTAGAAATCATGACTCCACTTTTTGAACACGAAAATCCTAAAATTCAGTTTGACCGATTTATTCTAGTCTTGGCTGAAGAATTAGGAATTGAAATTATAAGTGCTGGTTCAACAACATTGAAACGAAGAATTGCAAAGCGGGGAATAGAACCAGATACTTGTTATTATATCCAGAACGAACCCGCTATTAGAGGTAAGGTAAAGCTAAATTTAGAAAATGATCCGCCGCCTGACTTAGCAATTGAGATTGATATTACCAGCAGTTCAGTTAACAAATTAGGGATTTATTCAGCATTGGGTGTAACTGAACTTTGGAGATATGACGGGCAAAATTTAAAATTTTATCAGTTGGTAGAGGAGCAATATGTCGAATGCAAGTTTAGTATTGCTTTTCCTATAGTTTCAGTGAGTGAGATAAGCAGATTTATTGAGCAGAGTAAAAGTATGGGAGAAATTGCTTTGCTAAAATCATTTCGAGCCTGGGTGCGGGATAAATTAGGATAGATTCCCACCTTTTATTTGCCCAGGTTACAACTATTTATGCTTACGTCGATAGTGAGGTTTAACATAAGTTCCATCTTTGCGTCTATAGCCTCCGACATATTTTTTATTAATCGCCGTATCTACAGCTTCATAAGTGATTTTACTTATATCCCAAATAATTTTTGCACTGTGTTTGTCTAGATGATGTTGTTCACTAGGTTGAACCTGCTTTTCTGAGCGATGCTGTTCATCCTGCCAGCGCTGCTTTTCTAAACTACGCTGTTCATTTTGCCAACGCTGCTTTTCTAAGCGTTTCTCTTGTAAGCGTCGCCTTTCCTCTCGTCTACGATTGTCCTCTTCTACTTTAGCTATATTGATATTTTCTTTTGCTTTTTCAATAATAAAACTTGGCACTTTTAAAACGGATTCATTGTCTTTTGGAGAAAACACATCAGAAATCCAACTAAATATAGAAGATTTTGGTATAGCTTTTTCGGTTAACCAAAGTTTGACAGTCTTATCCCAACTACTACTAGCAATAACATATCCATCAGCACAAAAGCTAATTGAACTAATACCTGCTGAATGTGCATCAATATTAGTTATAATTTCGCCATTTCCTATATGCCAAATCTTTATTGTTTTGTCATCACAACCACTTGCAATACTTTGTCCATCAGAACTAACAGCTACAGACCAAACATTGCCGGAATGTCCAGAATATGTACGGATTAATCTGCCAGATTTTACATCCCATAATTTTATGGTTTTATCGTCACTTCCACTGGCAAGAAGCTGTCCATTAGGACTAAAAGCAATTGTACGCACAGCACCTGAATGTTCAGATAGAGTGATAATTTCTTTTCCCATTTTCCAAGCCCATAGTTTAATTGTGTTATCACAACTACCGCTAGCAAGTATTTTTCCATCAGGACTGAATGCTACTGATTGAATGTAATTTGAATGGCCAAACAAAGTGCAAACTTCATTACCAGTTTTTAAACACCAGATTTTTATAGAATGGTCATCACTAGCACTAACAATAAATTCTCCATTATTATTAATAGCAATATTGGTGACTGATTTGGAATGCCCATTTAAAGTAAGAATATCTTGAGAAGTCTTCCAGTTCCATATTTTTATAGTTTTATCATCACTGCCACTAACAAGTCTTTTTCCATCTGGGCTAAAAGTGATTGAACGAACTGTATCTAAATGTCCAGATAAAGTGAAATATTCCTCACCAGTATTTAAATTCCATATTTTGATATTATTGTCATCACTACCACTTGCTAAAGTTCGACTATCAGGGCTAATTGCAACTGAACGAACTCCCCCGAACCAACTTGAATGCCCTATGAATGTATGTGAAAGATACCATTTTTGAGTCATGGTTGTATCTATGATGTCAGGTATTTATTTGAGTTATGCATATTTTAAGACATTATTATTTGAAGAGTTATGTAGAAATTACTGTATCTTCAGTTATGAAAAATAGAATCTAACTAGAAGAATTGAATATTGGAGGTGGTAACACAGGTAAATATGTTGTAACTACGACCTTCAATAACACAAAATTTTATGCTTTAGTTGATTTATCAAAATCTGATGAAATAGAAAAATTGGTTGTTGGTGGACAACAAAGAAATTCTCCTGCGAAAATGTGTGTTGATTTGCTGCACTGTTTACTAGCTGCTAGAACATTTACTGAATCAGGTAAACTTGATGCTTTACTTTATTGGGAAGAAGATAAGTCATTTATAATCTAAAATTAAGACTATATTGAACAACTACATTAACAAAAACCATGCACCCCATATTAAAAGTCGATATTTCTGAACTAAGTGTATCTGAACGTATACAGCTTGCCGAGGACTTATGGGACAGCATTCTTACTACACCCGATGAAGTTCTTCTCAACGATGAGCAAAAACAAGAATTAGATCGACGCTTGGAAATGCATCGCCAAAACCCAAACCAAGGTTCAACCTGGCAATCCGTCAAGCAAAGACTAGGTTTATCTGAATGAGCTATCAGTTAATAATTAGTCCAGAAGCAGAACTGGATATTGAAGATGCTTTTGAATGGTATGAGCAACGTGATTCTGGAGTAGGTTCGGAATTTGTACGTGCAGTTGATAGCTGTTTAGCATTAATCGGACGTAACCCTTCAGCTTATCCCGTGGTGTATCGACAAGCGCGACGATTATTAATACGTAGGTTTCCCTATGGTGTTATTTATGTTATGGAAGAAAATGTCATCACTGTAATTGCTTGTTACCACGTTAAACGTAATCCTAAACAATGGCAGAGCAGGAATATTTGAACGCTTTTATTATTTCGCTCACAATCACCTGAACATCTATGATTCCTGTTCTCAAAGTAAGTCATTAGTAACAGTATGATCAAAGCGATCGCACCCTCACCCCCTAACCCAGTATTATTTCTCTTAGACGTGTGAGGATTACTAGATTGGCTGATATGCTCCATGCCAGTTCACTCTAGTCGGGAAACCCGCCCAAGCAACTGGCTAGACTTCCTGCTAAGTACAGAAGCAGGAAGTACTCGCAACTAAGTACAAAGTTGCAAAGCCTTAATATTAGATAATGTATAAGTTCTGTGATCTATCTCAGGAATTTAGCTCAATAGGTGCTAATCATCCAGTATAGTTTTGCATGGGTTTTCAGTAGCTACAAGGCTGCTATCTTCAACCTTGTTCAACACCGTAATTTAGTACATCACAGACGCAAAAAATGAAATATCGGGGTTTTCACATTTCTTCAACGAAAAATTTCCGCCTTCTTTCTAGTAGTCATCTCAAATATACTTTACGCATGGGAGCCGGACTAACGGCTTTGTTCGTTGTTTCTAGTGGGTCAATGCTTGAGGTCAATGCTGGTGCTACTCACCCAGCAGGCATTGTCCCAACCCTCATAGCGCAAGCTCCCGCAACGGCAACGGTTATTTACGTCAATCCAGCAACTGGTACAGACAATCCTGGTACTGGTACAACCTCAGCCGCACCTTACAAGAGCATCAGTTTCGCTCTCAGTCAAGCCCAATCAGGTGCAGTTATTCAATTAGCACCTGGGAATTATAACCAGGAAAGTGGCGAAAGTTTCCCCCTGTTGCTTAAACCAGGGGTAACACTGCGGGGTGATGAAGCTACTAAAGGTCAGGCGATATTGATTACAGGTGGAGGTTTCTACACTAGTCGCTTCTTTGCCAGACAGGACATTACCATCCTTGCTGACCAAGATACAACGATCAACGGTGTCACCGTCACCAACCCAAATGGGCGGGGTACGGGTGTGTGGGTGGAGTCAACTAACCCTGTTATCAAAAACAGTACTTTTACTAACAGTGTCAGAGAGGGCGTTTTTGTCACGGGTACAGGCAATCCCAAAATTGAAAATAACCTCTTTGTGCAAAACAAAGGCAACGGGATTTCAGTTACTAAATCTGCCCAAGGAGAAATCCGGGGTAACTTATTTCAGGATACTGGTTTTGGTCTAGCGATCGGTGGCACTTCCACACCTCTAATTGTGGAAAACCAAATCGTCGAAAACCAAGATGGTCTTTTTATCTCAGAGTCAGCCAAGCCAATATTGCGTAAGAATGTAATCCAAAACAATAAGCGGGATGGCGTAGTAGCTACTGTTAATGCTGCACCCGACCTTGGCACCAACGAAAATCCTGGTGGCAATCTCATCCGCAATAACACTCGTTATGACGTGAACAACGCCACTAAAACCGGTAAAATCCTCGCTGTTGGCAACGATATTGATCAGAAACGGATTTTTGGCTCAGTAGATTTTGTTGCCGCAACTGTTGAAGTACCCCCTGGAGGTGCTGTCGCCTTTAAGGATGTGCCAACAGGATACTGGGCAAAAGTCTACATCGAAGCTTTGGCTTCCCAAAATATTATTGCTGGCTTTCCTGATGGCAGCTTTAAACCGAATGAACCTGTTACCCGCGCTCAATTCGCCACTATTATCACTAAAGCTCTGACACCACCAGTTAAACGCGCAGGTATTAAGTTTAAGGATGTAGCAAGCAATTTCTGGGCTTACGCTGCAATTCAATCTGCTTACCAGAGTCAATATGTCTCTGGTTATCCTGATGGCACTTTTAAGCCACAGCAGCAAATTCCGAGAGTGCAGGCGTTAGTAGCTTTAGCGAATGGTTTGGGCTTAACTACGAATGATCCAAAAGTCGTTTCCTTTTACACAGATGCTGCCCAGATTCCTAATTATGCGATCGCTCCTGTTGCGGCTGCAACTGTACGCCAATTAGTAATCAACTATCCGACAGCGAAGCAACTCAATCCTAATCGTCAGGCGACTAGAGCCGAAGTTGCTGCTTTTGTTTACCAAGCACTCGTCAATGCTGGACGTGCTCAACCAATTCCTTCATCTTATTTGGTAACAGTTCAGTAAACCCTGAAGAGAGCAAATTAAAAGCGCCAGACTAACAAATTACCAGTCTGGCGCTTCTAGTATTAGACCTATCTGCAAAAGCAGAAAGCCAAGTTTTACCACTCAACTAACTTTCAACGGAGAGGGGGAGATTCGAACTCCCGGAACCTTTCGGTTCATCCGATTTCAAGTCGGACGCGATCGACCACTCTGCCACCTCTCCAATAAACTGTCTAGCTGATGCCAACCATACATTTGTCGGGTAGTGCAGAAGCTGACAGATCATACTATATCTTATCATCTACACAGGTTGCACTACTGGATGCGAATGTCTACGACACACTACGCGATCGCTCGTACAAAATTTCTTCTGATGCCACATTGAAGTCATTGCCTACCCAAACTAGGGAAACTTGGGAAACCACACCCCCCTCTAGGGAAACAATGGAAAAATTACGCAGTTTCTCGCTGCCATTTTCCACAATCCTGGGTACACTGGCTGCATTCAAGTAAATTATCCCCTCTGGACTTCTAAAGACGGGCTTTCGTAGCACCTTTTTGGTATGGCGGAGAGTTCGGTGCATATGACCAAATGTTACCAGAGGAATTATCTTACCAGCAGTCAGAGCCTGAGAAATTGCCTCGCCAAAATCTGGATCGCCAAAGTCGCCGCCAATTGGATGCCAGTCTTTGCCACAAGGATCTTCGGGGCGATCGCCTAACCCACTAGGCCCATTGTGACCCAAAAATATAATCGTCTCATAAGCGGCGCTTTTTACCGTTTTGAAGATGCGATCGGCAGATTCTTCTAGACTCGTCACACCATAACGTTCGTGACAGATTTCCGCATATTTCCACTCTGGTCCACCCCAGGTAAAAGGACGACCCCCCACTACAGTTAAATTCCCAGGCGGAAAATCCAGCTTACCGTAACCGACATGGGACGACCCTAATAAATCGAGCTGTTGCTGTACCCAGTCTTCCTTAGAGCGGTCATAAGGAGCCTTTTTACGTCCCCATTCGGTGGCAGTATACCAAGCATCGTGGTTGCCCATCACTGCTGCTTTGGGAATATCGAGAGAGGCGATCGCTCTGACTACTTCCACCGACTCGTTGCCAAAATCCCCCACAAACAGCACTAAGTCAACACCCAGATGCTTGAGTGCAACACCATCTTCTACTTCCCATTGGTCGTGAACATCTCCAACTACAGCAATTTTGAGGGTTATTATCGATTGAGTTTTCTGACTGGTCATGCCACTTTCCTTGCCGTCTATCTACCAGCATAGGAAACTCAGCCCGATTTGAACATAATCTCAGGATATCAACTGCCCACTATTTTTGGTAAAAACTACTATAATTGATTCCACAGGACAAAAATTTACAAATTAGAGCAACCCCTAATTGTGTTTACCACTGCACTAGCTCAACGAGACAAAATTCAACCAGGTGGCCTACCACTAGATTTGTTTGCTGCCATTGAGAGTCTCAAAAAAGAACTCAATGCGGTTATCCTTGCACATTACTATCAAGAGCCAGATATTCAGGATATTGCAGACTTTATTGGGGATTCATTACAATTAGCCAAAGCCGCAGAAAAGACCAATGCAGATGTGATCGTCTTTGCTGGTGTTCACTTCATGGCAGAGACAGCAAAGATCCTTAATCCTGATAAATTAGTCCTTTTACCAGATTTAAATGCTGGTTGTTCTTTAGCAGACAGTTGTCCACCAGAGGCGTTTGCAGCTTTTAAAGCAGCGCATCCCAATCATCTGGTAGTGTCTTACATCAACTGCTCTGCTGAGATTAAGGCAATGAGCGATATTATCTGTACTAGTTCCAACGCTGTGAAAATTGTACAGCAGATACCACAGGAACAGCCGATTATTTTTGCCCCAGATCGGAATTTGGGGCGGTATGTCATGGAGCAGAGTGGACGAGATTTGGTGCTATGGCAAGGTAGCTGTATTGTCCATGAAACCTTTTCGGAAAAGAAAATTGTCCAGCTAAAAATTGCCCACCCAGAAGCAGAGGCGATCGCCCACCCAGAATGTGAAAGTAATGTATTGCGCCACGCCAGCTTTATTGGCTCCACAGCCGCTTTACTCAAATATTGTCAAAATAGTCCGGCTAGAGAATTCATCGTTGCGACAGAGCCTGGAATCATTCACCAAATGCAAAAACTAGCTCCTGACAAGCTTTTTATTCCTGCCCCACCGATGAATAACTGCGCCTGTAACGAATGTCCGTTTATGCGGTTAAATACCCTGGAAAAGCTCTACTGGGCAATGAAAAATCGCACTCCCGAAATTACCATGTCAGAAGACATCCGCCTTGCCGCACTGCGACCAATGCAACGAATGTTAGAGATGAGTGTCTAGTTAGTATATATTTTTTACAGTAGTAGAAACGTGAGAAAACTGTGTCTCTACCAAAACAAAAATTTATTTTTTTTAAACACTTGAAGTTTATAAAAGATGATGCTATGATTTTTAATCGTGAGACAAATTGGGTCGGTGTCCGAGTGGTTAATGGAGACGGACTGTAAATCCGTTGGCTAGCGCCTACGCTGGTTCAAATCCAGCCCGGCCCACCACTTACGAAGTTATAAGTTATAATGGCTGGGTAAAGAGCAAAGCTCCCAGCATTTTAACTTACAACTGAAAAATCAAAATTGTCTTTTGCCCGTGTGGCTCAGTGGTAGAGCACACCCTTGGTAAGGGTGAGGTCACGAGTTCAATCCTCGTCACGGGCTTTTTGCATAATAGATAGTTAACGCCAAATAAATGTCACTTTTATTGGAGTGTGACTGAGGGTTATGCGATCGCTATCTGTCGAATTAGCTCATATCCTGTGATAGTAGTAAACCAAAGTTAAAGTAAGTGCCGAAGGTAAACAATAGAACATTTTTGCCGAATGTTCCGGTTTGGCCGTCATGAAATCACAACAGAGGATCATGTTTTGTGAAAAACTGAGAAGAGTTGAAAAGTGCTGTTTTCAGGCTAAATTCAGATTAAATCAGAAAACAACCTAGATAACTTTGGTTTTATTTCTGCTACACAAGATCAGTTTCAGGAATCACTAGGGGGATAGAGATTTGTAGTCTGGTAAACTGCTGGAGTGATTCCTTCGTAATTGGAGAGGGCAAAATTTCTAACTTTCCTCCCATAGCTTCTACCAAAGTCTGATTGATTAATAGCCTCATTCCTGGGGAAAAATCAGCGTTCTTTTGGTCAATCTGGATCGGCTGATCTTCAGATTTAATCAAATCAATCGGCTCACTCCAGAGTGTGGCAGAGGTTGGTACATCCAGCCAAATGTTTACAAAATTACTTATAGGCACTGTGCTGATAGAAATACAGATGCTACCTTCCTCCATCTGAGTAATGGCAGTGTCTATTAAACTGATCAATATTTGGCGGAGCCAGAGGTAATCTGCCCAAACATAAATTTCTGGGTCGGCGGGTAAGAATTGCAAGGGAAAATTGCGATTTTTCGCCAGCATATAAGTTAAGTTATGAACCTCCTCCAAAATTTGGGCTAAGGATCTGGGTTGAATATCTAATTTATTGGTACCGTGTTCAGTTCTAGCAACGTTAAGAATTTCGTCCATCAGCTTGAGCAACTTCAACGTTCGCTCTTGAGCTTGGGCAATAAATTCTCGCTCTTCAGCTGGATCTTCACACAGATCCGACAAAATTAACTGATGCAAGCCAATTAGACCATTGAGAGGCGATCGCAATTCATGGGTAGTCCGCGCCAAAAAACCAGCTTTAAACTGGCTCATTTCTCTTGCCATTTGATATGCCAGCTGCGTTTGCTGTAGCTGTTGCGATATTGGTGGCATATCCTCTTGCTCTAATGGCGCTACTGGAAATGAGCTAGATGAAGTGTTTGACGATCGCACAAATAACTGACGAAAAACCATACCTAGTGCTATTCCTGCTCCTAGATATATCCAGTTGCTCCAATTCATAATCTGGCAATTATTAACTTGTTAATTGACCACAACAGCGCAAACTAAAGTTTTGGATTTCTCTGTTGTTCCAATCAGGAAAACAACATTATAGCGGCCTATATTTGGTTATGAAGAAGAAATATCTAACTTGATCGCACCTTGCCGTAAAATTTGCCAATTTATCCCTGTCCATTTTGCAACGGTGGAAGGTACACCCATCCCCAACATTTCACCTTGGTATTCTGTCATTGTTAGAGTCAGAACCTGGGGAAACTGAGCCGCAATTTCTGCCATCGTTTGCAAGGGCGGCTGACCAGAAAAATTGGCGCTAGTGGTGGCAAGGGGGCCTGTTTGCGTCAAAATAGTTTGAGCGATCGCACTGTTTGGTACTCGGATGCCAATTGTCGTCGGGTCAATGGGAT
>JBBSCU010000061.1:0-22359 GCA_038249935.1 Chroococcales cyanobacterium | reverse complement strand
TTGACTAAGGAGAATAATGACAGCTTAAAAGAAAATATACGCAGCTCTATTTTCTCAGATAGGAGTTACAACAAAGGTAATGTATATGGCAACAAGTGAGTCCTCTTTACGAACTGATGGTATAGAATTATTACACTTGTACCACCAGAATCCTTCTATTAAACTTCGTAATAAACTTGTACAGTTACATACTGGCTTAGTACGGAAGATGGCTCATAAATTTAGCCATCAATGTAATGAACCTTATGAAGATTTAGAACAAATCGGTTATTTTGGTTTGATTAGGGCAATTGAGCGCTTTGACCCTAGACAAGGATATGCTTTTAGTTCTTTTGCTGTGCCATACATTCGAGGTGAGATGCTGCACTTTTTGCGCGATCGCAGTACTCTCTTAAAAATTCCCCGTCGTTGGCAAGAACTGTACAATGAAGGCCAAAAGATTCGCAAGGACTTAACAATGTCTTTAGGTCGCCCACCTAGAGATGGTGAAATTGCTAACCAACTTCGAGTATCTGTGCAAGAATGGCAAGAAACCAAGTTAGCTGCTCAAAACCGTATGCCTTTGAGTTTAGATGCAACCGCAGTTAACTATGTTGATTGCCAAATAACCTTGGGTGAGGCACTTCCTTGTCCTCGTTCTCATGTTCTCCTGCAAGAAGAAGAAGAACGGCAACAACTTCAAGGTGCAATAAATATGTTAGAAGAAAAGCCCCGCATGGCAGTTGAAATGGTGTTTTTGAAGGAACTCTCTCGCAAGGATGCTGCTAAGAATATTGGCACTAGTCCAATGACGGTAACGCGGTATCTGCAAAAGGGAATTCAGGATTTGATTTACTATTTGCAACCACAGGTGATGCCAACAGGGTCTTAATCATTTGAGGGGGATGAGGGAAAACAGTACAAGAGTTATTCAAGATTACAAGGATTTAGGGTTATAGCGAACGTATTATGAAACTGCCTAACCCAGAACGCGCTATCGTTGAAATAGATAAAATAGCAGGTTACTGTCTCAACCCAGAACATTCAGAGGGAAAACACAAAGCCCGTGTATTTAAATCTGCGCTAGACTTAGATTTAAATGATACGGAAGAACTACAAGCCATACTTTTACAAGCAGTAGCTAATTATGATGCGATCGCTGGTAAAAGCAATCCATACGGTCAAAAATATATCATTGATTTTCCCTTGACTCGTTCAGATAAACAAGCAATTATTCAAAGCGTTTGGATAGTACGGAATAATGAAGGCTTCCCCCGCTTAGTCACCTGTTATGTAATCTAAGTAGTGAGGTAATACCAATGAAATTATTAGATGTGGTTGCTCTAACCGAAGACTTGCCAGAATTAGGATTATATCGCGGTCAAGTTGGAACGATTGTAGAAGAATATGAACCTAGAGTTTTTGAAGTGGAATTTAGCAACTTAACAGGACAAGCTTATGCAATAGAAACCTTAAGTGCTAGTCAGTTAATGAGTTTATATCATCAGCCAATTGGTGAAACAACATTAGTATAAAAATTGGGCGTTGCTGAATGAAAGTATGAATTTTTCTCAAGCTACTCATCGAGATTTTAAATCAGCGATCGCACCTTTGGTCATGGCAGCAATAGCTTGATCTGTCGCTTTCGGCAAATGATAATACTTACCTCCTGCTGTTTGCGATAATTCCTTGGCAAAGCCCGTGGACACAAATTTACTTTCTGTATCAATTACTAATAGTTGCATTCCCAAAGCCCGGATTCTGGCAGCAATTTCTAATAATTCCCCTTTGATATCTGGCTTTTCTCCTGGTTCTAGTTGTTCACCTAAAGAACGCGCTAAGGGAATATTACCCCGCCCATCGGTGATTGCTACAAGGACAACTTGCCCAATATCTCCACTCATTTGGGCATTTAAGCCGACGCGCACAGCTTGGGTTAAACCATGTGCTAAGGGTGAACCTCCACCACAGGGCAACCTTTCCAAGCGGTTACGCGCTAAGGCAATAGAACGTGTTGGAGGTAATAATACTTCCGCCTGTTCTCCCCGGAAGGGAATCAATGCTATTTGGTCGCGGTTTTGATAAGCTTCTGTCAACAGTTGCATCACTGCACCTTTAGCCGATTGCATTCGATTCAAGGCCATTGAGCCAGAAGCATCTACTACAAACACTACCAATGCTCCTGCTTTCCGTACCAGGCGCTTCGAGCGAATATCAACCTGTTCGACAATAACTTTTCTATCTGGGTGTTTTTCTCTTCGGGCTTTTTGATAAGGAGCCGCAGCTCTGAGGGTGGCATCTACTGCAATGCGTCGCGCTTTCCCCTTGGGCAACATTGGCTTAATATAGCGTCCCCTATCATCAGAAAAGATGACACTGCGACTACCAGATTTACCTTGCCGCTTCGCCATTTGAGTAAAGTAAAGCACGTTGTCATCAAGAATTACCCCTTCTGGATCAAAAATGAATTCTTCCGGGATGCTGGGGGGTTCTTGCTCTTGATTTTCTTCCTGTTCTTCTTGTTCTTCCTGCTCTTCCTCTTCTGATTCGTCCTGGGGTTCTTCTTGATTTTGTGGTGAGGGTGGGGGCGGTGGCGGTGATTGTTCTGGAGGCGGTGTCTGCACAATTGTTGCCCGTGGTACAATCACCAGTTCCACCGCACGGCGCAAATCTTCAGCATTTACTGTTGTTCGTCCCTCCAAAGCCGCCGCTGCTTTGGCAACCCGCGTGGCGAATAACTCGGCGCGATGTCCCTGAACTCCGCCGCGAATGGCCTCATCTACTAAGTAGGCAATTTGTTCATGGGTGATGATGACTTCTTTCAACCATTCTCGTGCCAAGATGATTTGGGTTTTAAGGGCATCTAAATCTTCGTTGTACTGCTGAAGAAATTCTTGGGGAGATTGAGAATAGGCGATCGCAACTTCAACTGCTGCTACTCTTTGATCTAAGCCGAGTACACCGTCAGCAGAGAGGGCGATCGCAATTCTATCTAGTAAATGCTCCCTTAATCCGCCTTCTTCTGGGTTGTAGGTGGCAATAAATAAGGATTTACACGGATGCTGAAAACTAATCCCTTCCCGTTCAATTTGGTTGCGTCCGTCAGATAATACTGTGAGAAGCTGATTTGATATTTGGTCATCTAATAAATTAATTTCATCTACGTACAGTACACCTCGGTTTGCTGTAGCGAGTAACCCAGGCTGAAAAATGGTATCACCTTCTTTTACCGACTTTTCAACATCCACAGAACCCAAAAGTCGGTCTTCTGTAATACCTAGAGGAATTTGGAAAAAAGGCGCTCTGATAATTTCGACGGGAACATCTTGAATGTCTTTATCTCCGTACTCCGCCAACAGTTGATCATCCCATTCTTCTGGGTGATTGGGGTCACAATTGCTGATTGAACCTTTGACAACTTCAATGGGCGGTAGTAGAGCGTGGATAGCACGAGCCATTACAGATTTTGCCGTACCGCGACGACCTGCGATCGCCACTCCCCCCAAACCCGGATCAACTGCGGCTAACAGTAAGGCTAATTTAATTGCTTCTTGACCGACTACGGCACTCAAGGGAAAGGCAGTGATCGTGGAGTTGATGGTAGGCGCAGGCATGGTTAGCTTTCATAGCGAGTCTTGGCCTTTAGCATACCAATTTCTGGCACATTTAGAATAAGTATTATAGCAATGAGAGAAAGGTAAGGTTATGAGTATTGCTCAGGCTAAACGCTTCACACTGGATGAATACCACAGGCTTGGAGAATTGGGCTTTTTCCATGAAGATGACCACATTGAATTAATCAACGGGGAAATTATGGAAATGGCATCCAAAGGTACAGCCCATGAAACTTGTTTAAGAAAACTGTGGAAGGAACTTCCCAAAATTCTGGGAGACAAAGCTACTTTACAATCCCAAGCTCCGATTGCTTTGCCACCTAACAGCGAACCTGAACCTGATTTTGCGATCGTTCAAAACCGTGCTGATGATTATCTGTCGGCTCACCCTAAACCAACTGATGTGTTATTGGTGATCGAGGTTTCAGATTCTTCTTTGGCTTATGACCAAGATGTGAAAATACCTCTCTATGCTAAAGCAGGTATTGCTGATTATTGGATATTCAATTTATTCGATAACTATTTGGAAGCTTACAGTGAAGCATATCAAGATAATCAAGGTAAATATGGTTATTTAAATAAGCGAATTATCTTACCAAATCAGGTTATAATTTTTCCTTGTTTTCCTGATTTATCTCTTGATTTAGGTAATGTATTTCCGCTAAAGCAGAATTTTTAAACTTTGCTATTGTCAGTCATAAAACGATGTTTGTAAAGTCTAATTTATTAACAAACCGTAGAGAAGCCAGGGCGTTGCGGGGGTTCTCCCCGTTGTAGAACCTGGCGCGACACAGAGAGAAGAAACAATACTTGTTGAGATGTGTTTGGTAAAATTTGGGTAACATTATTAATCTTATTGGTCTTCTTGACAAAACTAGACCTATTTTTTCTACCATAAATTGCTGCATTCTTTACCTCATAAGCTTTTTAGCCTATTTCTTCGCCTCGTCAGGTATATAATTAGGACTTACGCATTGACAAGAAATACCAAATATGAATATGGTTAAAAGCTACGTCTTTCGTAGGGGTTTAGCAATGCTAAACCCCTACAGCGTGGTCTATTTACGATCATAAAGATAATTAATAAAAGCCTGAAACGAGCTATTTTCGTTAATTCACATCACGGTTAATTTGTATAGTGCGTAAGTCCTATAATTCATAATCACATAATATTTAATGGGTCTACATCAATTGTCAAGCTAACAGATTGAGGACAAAGCGATCGCACTTGTTCCCAATCTGGCAATTGCGGCAATGCATCGGGGGCAAATTTAATCAATATCTGCCAGCGATAACGATTAGCTACTCGTAAAATACTTGCTGGTGCTGGCCCTAATATCTCGAATTCTTCCTCTGTACTCAAGGCTGTGGCGATAATTTGCGCTGTGTTCTGCACTTGAATAGGGTCAAGACTACTTAAGCGCAATAAAATTAACCGCCCATAAGGGGGATAATTGAGTGCTTGGCGTTGTTCTAATTCAGCTTCAGAAAAAGACTGATAATCGTGCGATCGCACTGCTGCAATTACCTGATGCTCTAAGGTATAAGTCTGCACAATCACTCTACCCGGATCGTCGCCTCTACCAGCACGTCCAGCTACCTGAGTCAAGGTTTGAAATGCTCGCTCACTGGCGCGATAATCTGATAGATGCAGCAATCCATCGGCAGCAACAACGCCCACAAGTGTCACCTGCGGTAAATCCAAACCTTTGGTGAGCATTTGCGTACCTACTAATAAATCTGCTTCGCCGTTAGCAAACTGGGTAAGTAGGGTACGGTGTGAGCCTTTGTTGCGGGTAGTATCGCTATCAAAACGAATCAAGCGCAACTCTGGGAACTGTCGCCCTAATTCTTGCGCCACTCGTTGAGTACCGCTACCGAAGAATTTTAAGTAAGGGGAACTGCAATCAGGGCAGAATTTGGGATGCGATCGCGTATAGTTACAGTAATGACAGCGCAATAATTCCGGCGCTCCTTCTTCGGTGTGGTGATACGCCAGTGACACATCACAGTGTGGACATTCCAACACATATCCACAACTGCGGCAAGATACAAAAGTACTGTGTCCCCGTCGATGGATAAATAAAATTCCCTGTTGTTTTCTGTCTTGCAACTGTTGCAAAGCTTCTTGCAAGGATCTACTAAATATAGAACGATTTCCCTGCTGCAACTCTTGCCGCATATCTACTATTTCCACTGGCGGTAAAGGGCGGGAGTTGATGCGTTCCGGCAAACTCAAGTAATGACTCCTGGCTCCTGACTCCTGCCTCCTAACGCTTACCCAACTTTCCAACGAAGGCGTAGCGGAACCTAAAATTAAGGGACAATTTTCTAACTCGGCTCGCCACTGGGCGATGGTGCGGGCGTGGTAGGTAGGGATGGGAGAGTCTTGTTTAAAGCTGCTGTCGTGTTCTTCATCTAAAATGATTAAACCCAATTTAGGCAAAGGGGCAAAAACAGCGCTGCGGGTACCAATGACAACTTGGGGTTCTCCGGTAAGCATTTGTCGCCAAGTGTCGTAACGTTCACCATCTGAAAGGGCGCTGTGATAGACGCTGACTTTATTACCAAAGCGGGCGCGAAAACGGTCAGTTAGCTGGGGTGTGAGTCCAATTTCTGGGACTAAGACCAGGGCAGATTTGCCTTGGTTGAGGAGGGGTGCGATCGCTTGCAAATATACCTCGGTTTTTCCTGAACCTGTCACCCCATGTAACAAAACTTGAGCAAATCCATCTATTGTCTTGATTGTTTCTAAGGCGCTAGCTTGGGCAGCAGTTAAGGATTTAGCCCCATCGCCTACTAATGCTGGGCCTTGTTCTGTTCGCAATACTTCCCGTTCTTCAACAACGATGTAACCCTTTTGTGCCAAGGTTTTGAGGATAGAGGAACTAGCATTGCAAATTTGCAGTAATTCATTTTGCCACAACTCCCCACCACGCCGCCGCAGCACTTCTAAAATCTCTCGTTGGCGAGTAGTTAAGTCGTGATCAATTGTACCTGTGAGCATGACTGCTTTTTGTAGCTTTGGTTTAGTCAGCCGTGGCGGTTCTAGGTAGCTTTCTACTAAACCAAATCGTAACAATTCCCGAATTCCTCGATAAGCAGATTTAACTTTTTGTTGAAGGTAAATGAAACTATAATTTCCCGCAGATTGCGCTTGTAAAAGTTCCCAAATTTGCCGCGCAGTTGGAGTTAGAAAAGCTGAAGGATCGGGAGATGCTAGTAAATAACGACTCCCCTGTGTCCCCTCGCTTCTAACGAGCCGAATACGACGCTGCGATCGCCCCAACAACCCTGGTGGTAAAGCAACCCGGATCACTTGAATTAGGGGCGTATAGTAATATGCTGCGACTCGATTGAGTAATTCCCAATAAGCAGTTGGGAAAAATCCAACGCTGACTATATCTTCTACTTCCCGGATTTTTTCTGGTGGTAAATCGACATTTGGTTGTGCCAGTAACCGAATAGCGATCGCTCCTAATTGTTGTGCCCCAAATGGCACACTTAAAATATCCCCTGGTTTTATTTCTAACTGGGCTGGCAATCGATAAGTAAATAGTCCTGTACTTCCTGGACAGTCTACCAGTACTTCAACCCACCTATTCAGAGTTGCACCTGACTGGTATGATTTCCCAGACTCAGCCACCACTAAAGTAGATAAATTTACGTCATGAATATACATAGTTGCTGACTTTGTAATTAGATATTTTTCTCACATAGCTGGTCAAAATTAACTTGACTAACTAAACTCTAATTTTTTACTTTCTTAAATTTAAATAGTATTTATCAATACTGTTATCCTTCATAATACTTGATAAGTTTCCTCTTATGTAATCTACTAGACAAATTCGTATCAACTATATATGCAATAAATATTTGGTGCCCACTATACAAATAAAAGCATCCTGGCTCTTGCTGCAATAGTTGCTCTATCTACTAAAGAGGGAGTAGTTTTTTCCGCCTATCGATAGATATTCAACCCTTTATGCATATGAGATGCTTTTATACAATCATCCTGAAATTAAGCTGCCATTATTGTAATTTGTATCATGTGGCTAACTTTAAACGGGAATCCATATCCTAGCACCAAGTTTTCGATTGATTTATGATTTCCAACGCCTCAAGATTAAAATTGTTTAGAAAAATATATGAAAGGTTAAGAAATGTGGATGATTAGCTGAGATTTTTATATTTGTCAAGGTTAAGAAAGTTTGAGAGAGGTTTGACATATTTGATAATTCCAAAAAAAATGAATAATAGATATGTTGTGAGTCTGAGAATAAAGTTTTGTAGGGTGCAAAGGCCGCTTTAGTTATAGATTGTATCTAACTGTAACCTATGGGTAGTAGGTAGATGCCAATCTTTATTCCTGAAGATATTAGCATAAACTTGTATTTGGCTATATAAACGGGTGCATTCGTCCATTAGGGAAAACTACCAAGCCTCAAACGAGTAGCTGTAACTAATTATGTACTAAACAAAGCAATAATCCCTAAAGAAAACTATGAATATTGTTGAATTGGAAAAAATGGAAATACTGGAGAATAATGCTGATAGCGAAGAACCATCACTCGATAGTTTAGATGCAGTGGTACAGGAAGAGTCTCCAATTGTAGTAGAAAATCTGGAATCAGATGAACGGGATGGAGATGACATGGCGGCGGCTCGTCCTTCGGGATACAATAAAACCGAGCATGATGATGCTGTAGGCGCGTTTTTTAAAGAAATGGCGCGTTATCCGTTGCTAAAACCTGAGGAAGAGGTAGAGTTAGCGCGGCGAGTTAGGTTTTTAGAGGAAGTAAGAGAAATACAAGCTGCCTTAGACTTAAAACTGGGACAGGAATCTAGCAAACTAGAAGTGGCTTGTGAACTAGAAATGACCGAAAAGCAACTAGAAAGTCGCTTGTATCAAGGTAGAGTAGCGAAACGCAAAATGATTCGCTCGAACCTGAGATTGGTAGTTTCTATTGCTAAAAGATATCTGAATCGGGGAGTACCTTTTCTGGATTTAATTCAGGAAGGAGCAATGGGTTTAAATCGTGCTACAGAAAAGTTTGATCCAGATAAAGGATATAAGTTTTCTACCTATGCCTATTGGTGGATTAGACAAGCGATTACCAGAGCTATAGCTAACGATGCGCGGACAATCCGACTACCTATTCATATTGTTGAAAAGCTTAATAAGCTGAAAAAAGCACAACGGGAACTCAAGCAAAAACTCTGTCGTAATCCCACCGAAGACGAGATGGCAGAAGCTTTGGAAATTAGTGTGCAACAATTACGCCAACTCCAACAACTACGCCGTCAAGCACTTTCCCTCAATCACCGTGTTGGTAAAGAAGAAGATACGGAATTGATGGATTTGCTAGAAGATGAAGATAACTTGTCTCCAGAAGCAAAAATGAACGAAAACATGATGCGTCAGGAGATTTGGGAAGTCTTGGGTGATGTGTTAACTCCACGGGAGAAAGATGTAATTTCTCTGCGTTATGGTTTGACAACTAGCGAACCCTGTACTTTGGAAGAAGTTGGCAATATGTTCAATCTTTCTCGTGAGCGAGTGCGACAAATTCAAAGTAAAGCCATGCGAAAATTGCGTCGTCCCCACATAGCCAAACGCTTAAAAGGTTGGTTGATTTAATTACGTTGATGAAGATAGAGATGCGATCGCTGATCTAATTAGCTTTACTAACGAACATAGATCAAATAGAGTTAGAGTGCAAAACTTAAAATTTCGTAGGGAAGCCAGTACGTTGCCGAGCTTCCAGACGTTGTAGCAGCTGGTGACACCAGAACTGCAAGAAGATTTTCTTCTGTAGGTGATTAGTGTTAGCGTAGCGGTTGCGAGTTAGACGCTTCTGCTTCGCTATCGAGCCTCACCCGTTCCCCAGTTTCTCTGACGTACTCTCGGCGATAAGACACTCTACAAAACTTGCTTTTTATTAAATCCACATTCCTAACGAATTTAGGAGCTTGTATCTGTATATTTTTTGAGCTTCAGCGATCGCCATCTGCAACAAGACTTACACAAAGCTGGATGTTTTGTACCTTTTTTCAGTTTTTATTTAGTCATAAGTCAAAAAAACCTGCACAGACACCTATAGACTATGGATTATAGACTATAGACTATGAACTAATGACTTCGCGTAACAATTTGATTTTGCGTTTTGCTGAACCAGCTGATTACAGCGTACTATTTAAATTAATTCAGGGGCTTGCAGATTATGAAAAATTATCTCACGCTATCACTGGCAATGCTCTAGCACTTAAGGAACATTTGTTTGGTTCGCGGAGGTATATAGAAGCAATTTTAGCAGAATCTGCGGGTCAAGCTGTTGGTTTTGCCCTATTTTTTCATAATTATTCAACCTTTCTGACTAAGCCAGGAATTTATCTAGAAGATTTATTCGTTTTACCAGAATATCGTAGGCAAGGTATCGGTAAGGCTCTCATTACTAAGGTAGCGCAGATAGCTGTGGAAAGAGATTGTGGGCGGTTAGAGTGGAGTGTGTTGGATTGGAACGAATCAGCCCAAGAGTTTTACCGTAGTATGGGAGCATCTATATTAGATGATTGGCGAATTTGCCGCGTTACAGAAGATGCGCTTACTCAGTTAGCATCTGTCAATTAAACAATAAAGGATGAAGTATAAAGCAAGATAATTTTTATCTTTAATATTTCATCCTTAAACATTATGATTTCTTAGTTATAACCTACAAAAATTTATATATATTTGCATTTTAATCATCAGCGTAAATGCAAAGCAAGTTATCATCAAACATTACTGCGTACTAACAGCCTTAAATCTGAAAACCTGAATATTCAAAAATTTTAAGGTTAAGTTTGACAGATTGTCATTTGACTATGGCAGCAGTTCAATTGACAATTATGGAGGATATTGCAGAGGAAACACAAAATGAAAAAAATTATTACAGTCATGCTGTTAGGCATAGTAATCTTCACCTTTGCCTTCAGTAATCCAGCTTTGGCAGAAGATACTGTTAGTGGAGCTAAAGTATTTAGTGCTAATTGTGCCTCTTGTCATGCAGGTGGCAAAAATCTAGTTCAAGGGCAGAAAACACTAAAGAAAGATGCTTTAGAAAAGTATGGTTTGTACTCAGCAGAGGCAATTATTGCCCAAGTTAAAAAGGGTAAAAGTGCCATGCCTTCTTTTAAAGGCCGTTTGAAACCTAATCAGATTGAAGATGTAGCGGCTTATGTACTTTCACAAGCAGATAAGGACTGGAAGTAAGGGAAAATTTAACTTTAATAGTTAATAATTAGTGGGGCTTTTTGTGCCGCTAATAGTGAAATTGCTCTTTTTAATACTATGTAGGGTATCCACCAGCTTGAAAAATCTGTTCGACGGTTAAATTTAACTCTGGGAAAGTTTGTGAGATAATATGATCGCTACCTTGAAATTGGCTAACTTGGTATTCTCCTTCAATTAAAGTGTAGAGCGAGACAGTTGGTTCTTTGGGGTTGCCAATAAATCGCCTACCGCCTAAAGCAGCATAGTCTACAATCCAATATTCTGGAATGCCCATAGCCTCATAGTCAGCAGCTTTTTTTAAATAATCATCACGCCAATTGGTACTCACTACCTCAACTACTAAAGCTATTGATTCCGCTTGATTTACAGTAGATTGTTTTTTCCAAAGAGGTTCGTTTATCAAATTGGGGCGATTTAATATCAGCACATCTGGTGAGTAAGCCGATTCACTTTCAAGCGGTTTTACTAATACTGTTTTCGGTATAAAGTAGGGGAAATTTAAACGAATACACTCTCTAGTAATTTCAAAAGCTAAAAATCCAACTACCTCTTCATGATCGCCTGTTGGTTGGGACATTTCAACTATTACTCCATCATGCAATTCATAACGTTTTCCTGTGTTGTCTGGATATCTAGCAACGAATTCATCGAATGTAACTATTTTGCCTAAGGTTTGAATCATAAATTATTGCCTTCTATCTATTGTATTTGCCAAGGGTCTAGTTTTATTAATGCTAACGCAATTCGTAATTACTACAATGGAAGAGGCTTTGAGGCTTATTTCCCTTTGCCTTTTGGAGCCTAGCTTGCTTATAAAACGCAATATCTTTAGCCTTTAGAAATTGCACGTCTGGGAATTTGAGCGCCTGAGACAGAATATAAAGATATCTCAACCCAGAGTCAAAGTTCATGTTCACCAGTAGAACCGAGATCACACTTCAATGAGTTCATCTCGGCTAAACTGAATATTTATACTCAAATATAACAAATACTCACATAGGAACTGAAATTATGGCAATGAAAAGAGGAGATCGCAAAGATTCTAATCATGACAACGCTGTTAATCATCCTCGCTCACAGCAGAAAGAACCAACTTCTCCTCATGAGCTTAAAATTTCATTGATGACTGTTCGCGCCCAACGCGATGAAGCAGAACAACGTGCGAAAGAAAATGAGGAAGCTGCATCTCAACGCGATGAGTGGCAACAACGTGCAAAAGGATATCAAGAAGCTGCATCCCAACTAGTTCATGTTCAGCAAGAGATTCAAACTTACCAAATTGAGGCTAATAAGTTAAAAGAGCGTGTTACTCAAAATTATCGCTTCTATGTTGATGAACAAGAAAATCATCAAAAGACGCTCTACCTCTACGACAAAGAGAAAGCAAAAATATCCCAACTAGTTCATGTTCACCAGCGAGAGATCCAAACTTGCCAACTCGAAGCTAATGAGTTAAAAGAGCGTGTTACTCAAAATTACCAGTTCTTTGTTGATGAACAACAAAATCATCAACAAACACTCTGCCTTTACAACGAAGAAAAAGCAAGAGCGACTAAATTGTTTACCGAATATGAGGCAGTAAACTCTGAACGAGAAATGTATTTGACTTTATACAATGAGGCTAAAGCAGAACTCAAGCATGAACGACGTTCCAAAGCTGGTATTAAGGGATGGGAGACTCGTCGGAAAGGCGAGAATGAACGATTAAAACGAGAAATTGCTGAGATGGTTGTGCTACTGCGTGAATCTTTAACAAGTAAGGATGAAGCAGTAAACAGTCTTTACGTTGTAGCAGAACGTATGGATAGGATTCAATCTCTAGTTGATTCGGTGGAAGAAGAAACAACTAACAATCCTATGGGTTTGGTACAAAAGTTTAAACGTATCTGGCTGGCAATTAAAGACATACTTTCTGAATAAATATGCATACTCATGAGCAAAAAATCACTACCAACCACGCAAAAAGAAGCTAAAGTGAGGCTGGGAGATCAAATTCGCAGTATTGCTGATCGCCTTAAACAAGAGACTGATATACAGATAAAAGTAACTTCTAAGATTTTAGGGGCTGCTGCTCAGATTGCCGAAAATCATGACCGACTTATTAGTGAAGTAGTGGATATAGTTGAGTCAGACCTTAATGTAGAGAAACAGGTATCTCAGAAGTATATTTATACTGTTGATATTCTGAAGAAACAGTTTAAAACATTACGGGATGCAAAGGCTCATTTTAACCTGAAAGTTAATAGTTGGGAATTATTAGTTAATAAATTAAATGCTGCATATTCCCAAAAAACCATAATACAGAATAAACCTGAATCAAATCAGGTTTTGACAGACAATAATATGGAAAAAAGTGAAGTTAATCACAAGAATATTGAAAAATTGACAGTTTTTTTAGAACCTGATGTTGCAGAAATGTTTCCTAATTCTGAAGCAGTAAATGAAGGGCTGCGTTTTTTAATTAGAGTTACGACTAAAAATCGTTTTTTAAACAGTGATGAGATTTAGTTTGTTAGTGTAGCTGAAAAATGTAGGATTAATATACAGCAGATTGCTAACTTATTTCTTTACCTGAAGTCAGTTGTAAGAGTTTTAAGTTATTCACTCGCGTTCTTACCTTGTCTCATATCATTTGTGAACAACAAGATTCTTGATTTCTTACAGAAGTTGGGAATCTCAGTCGTAGAAATATAACGGCGTGTCTTTTGACATTATTTTACTATAATCTAAAATCCAAAATTCCTATGAGAGCCAAAATAGAAAATAAAGTGCTTTTTATCCACCACGAAGATTTGCCAGAGTTTAAAAAGGCTGGTTCTGTGGTGAGAAATTCTTATTTTTGGGCGCTACGTTCAATTGCTGGAAAGGCTTCGCGTTATCGTGATTGGGAATACGAATCGGAGATTTGGCTGGCACTTTCACGAATGCTTTTATCGTTTGCTGAATCTGGGTATTTAGGTCATAGAGAGACTATGTTAGAGTTTCCCTTATCTCAAGGGGAAATTCCTAATGTGCTGCGAGATGTGTCTACTTGGGAGTAGAGGCGCACAAACCTTTAATTATTTACGCACACTTGCTTTGACCAAAATAAGTGCGTGATATACCGAAATGAGTAAGTCAAATGCCCTTTTGCTTGCGGAAAACACCGAAATGAGTAAGTCGAATGCCATTTTGCTTAAGTCGAATGCCATTTTGCTTGCTGAAAATACCAAAATGAGTAAGCAAAATGCCATTTTGAGTAAGTCAAATGCCCTTTTGCTTGCGGAAAACACCAAAATGAGTAAGTCGAATGCCCTTTTGCTTAAGTCGAATGCCCTTTTGAGAAAGCATTTAAGTATTTTGATAAAGTAATCAGCAAATATACCTGACCAAAAAGGACAATGGGAGAGGAAGATAAGGGGACAAGGGCAAAAAAGCAAGGGTCAAGAAATTAAAGCCGAGATTGAGGCGTTGATTTTGGAAATGAAGCAGATTAAAGAGTCAGCTTAAATTAGGGTAAGCATCTCACCGATAACTTTGTATTTAGTTTGGTAATTGGAATAGCAATACCTTAGCCAAATGCTAGTGACTAACGTGGCAAATTTGTCATTTTTTCTAGCGAATTTGTCCTACATTATGTATTAAATAGTTGGTGAAGCAATCAAGCAACTCTCGTTGTAGTATGATTCTAGTTTTGTAATATTAGTAATAGTAATGGTAGAAGAGA
This sequence comes from Chroococcales cyanobacterium, assembly GCA_038249935.1. Classification (GTDB taxonomy): domain Bacteria; phylum Cyanobacteriota; class Cyanobacteriia; order Cyanobacteriales; family Nostocaceae; genus Nostoc. Next base: position 7,787 of record JBBSCU010000061.1, on the reverse strand, counting down.
TGATGCCTCAATTTGAATACAGCACTCTCACCCATCCAGAGGATATTCAGCAGCTGGGATATATCCTTAATCAGTGTTTCATCAGCGCCCTTAGTAGCGAAGAAGCTTATATAAACCTCATTGGCGTAAAAAATTTCCGCATCATCCGTAGATTAGAGCAGGTGGTTGGTGGACTTGCAACTCTCGATATGGGTCAGTGGTGGGGTGGTGTGCGTGTACCAATGACGGGAATTGCCGCAGTAGGCATTGCTCCAGAGTATCGCGGTTCGGGAGCTGCGATCGCTCTGATGCAGCACACTCTCAAAGAACTTTATACTAGAGGAGTTGCTATTTCCGCCCTTTATCCAGCTGTTCAAAGCTTGTACCGAAAAGTTGGGTATGAGCAAGGGGGTAGCTGGTGTATTTGGGAAGTTGCTACCAAGAATATCCAAGTGCGAGAGCAACCCCTACCTTTAGAACCAGTGGCTCCCGTTAATCATGAAGTCTTTCATGAACTATATCAGCAACAGGCAAGACTAACGCATGGATATTTAGACCGACATCCAGCAATTTGGGAACGGTTAATCCAACCAGACGAGAAGGAAATACTCTACGCCTATTTTATTGGTACTAAAGACCAACCCCAAGGTTACATCATCTTTACTCAAGAGAGAACAGAAGATGGTGAAATTCTCTGGGTGAAAGACTGGGTACTCCATACAGTTGCAGCTGCACAAACATTCTGGTCTTTTCTAGCAAATCATCGTTCCCAAATTCACCAGGTGCGATGGAAAAGTTCTGCAATTGATTCTTTAACATTATTACTACCAGAGCAAACAGCTAAGATGTGGCGTCAGTTTCGCTGGCTGCTAAGGGTGATAGATGTAGTCAAAGCGCTGGAGGTGCGGGGTTATCCATTAGGAATTCAAGCTGAACTGCATTTAGAAATTCAAGATAATTTGCTAGCTGCAAACAATGGTAAATTTATCCTCTCGGTCGCTAATGGACGTGGTGAAGTCACAAAAGGTGGAAAGGGTGAGTTGCAGCTAGATATCCGAGAATTAGCGCCACTATACACAAGTTTGTTCACTCCTTACCATCTACAACTAGCGGGAAAACTGGATGGTACGGAAGCGGCTATCTCAGCAGCTACACAAATATTTGCCGGTGTCTCTCCTTGGATGGCTGATTTCTTTTAAATGGGGGAACCGGAATCAAAGTCCCCCAATTTATCGAGGGATTTAGAGGGATTTAGAAGGTTTTTCTATGGACAAGAGGACTTTTGAAACAACCTCTAAGAGGTTGTTTCAAAAGTGATTGTCTGTGATCTTAAGCACTTATTGATCCCCCCTAGCCCCCCTTAAAAAAGGGGGAACCGGAATCAAAGTCCCCCTTCTTTAAGGGGGATTTAGGGGGATCTAGAACGTTTTGCTATGGACAAGAGGACTTTTCAAACATCCTCTTAGAGACTTCTAAATAAAAAACAAGGAAACTACTTCTTGTGGAGTGAGCGAGACACCTACCCCACAAGATTAGATAATTTATTTATTGGAAATCTCTTACTAATGGTACTTACGATCGCACGATTTAAGTCCGGCAGATTGTTAAAGGGAAAATCTTCCGGCTTCAGCTTAGGTATTACGTGAAGCGGTCTAGATGGTTAATATGCTTACTTCTACAAGAGTTTGATAAAATTTAGATATGCAAATTAGATATGTTTTAACTTCTGATCAACCCTACTTTGAGTAGGATATTTTAATGTCACTACATCAAAGTTCTGGTCGCTGGCGCTTAGGGCTAGCATTATCGTTATTAACAGTTTTATTGTGGGGAATTTTACCTATTGCACTTGCAGTAACTCTGCAAGTACTTGATGTCTACACCGTCATTTGGTTTCGTTTTTTAGTATCTTTTTTACTACTTGCCATGTATTTAGGAATAAGTAATAAATTACCGAAGTTAGAACAACTACGCTCTACTTCTTGGAAACTATTAGCGATCGCTACACTATTCTTAGGGATTAATTACTTTCTATTTATGCAAGGTTTAGCACTAACATCACCTGCTAATGCTGAAGTTCTCATTCAATTATCTACCCTTTTATTAGGTTTAGGAGGGTTGGTGATTTTTAAGGAACGTTATCGGCTGTATCAATGGATTGGTGTAAGTATACTGATTTGCGGCTATCTCTTATTTTTTCATGAACAACTCACAAATTTAATTACAGCGCATGGCACGTATATACTAGGTAGTGTTTTGATTGCGTTAGGAGCAGTAGCATGGGCTATTTATGCTTTGGCACAAAAGCAGTTATTACAATCTTTATCTTCTCCTAGTATCATGCTAATTATTTACGGGAGTTGTGCTTTATTATTCACTCCTTTAGCTAGAGTAAAATCACTTTTTATACTTGATAGTTTGCACTTAGGAATGTTGATTTTTTGTGCTTTAAATACTCTAATTGCTTACGGTGCTTTTGCAGAATCATTAGAACATTGGGAAGCATCACGAGTAAGTGCAGTATTAGCTTTAGCTCCCATTGTGACATTAATATCAATCGCAGTTGTATCAGTTATCGCCCCTTCTTTGATACCACCAGAGCGCTTGACTATTATAGGAATATTAGGAGCGAGTTTAGTCGTCATTGGTTCAGTAGCGATCGCCTTAGGAAAAACGGATTAATAAAAATTAGTTCAGAAGTTTTACTGAGTTTTAAATCTAATGAATTCGTACTATATTCAAAGCTACAACATAAGCACTGAGGCAGAGTATTTATTTAGTTGTTATGATTTCGTCGTGAAGGCAAACTATTTGAGTCAAACTCTTGCAAGATGGATAGTTTACCTATCTATATGACTCTGTAGTATCTAAATTTTGACTTTATAGCCACAGATAAACATCTATAAAATTGAGGCTAATAATTTTAATTAAACCAAGCAGGGTGCCCGAATAACTACCAAAGCCAACACCTGAGAAAACCAGACTACCGAAACAGTTGAGCGATGAATAGTTTGTTTGGTAATTGGGCCAGCAGCCTAAGAAAAAATTTCCTGTTGCTGGTTCTTTCAACACTGCTGCCAACCTTTGGAATTAGTAATTCTGTCTTGGCAGCAGAGCGGATTTATGCATCTTATTCAGCTTTAGAGCTTTCCATTTCAGTCTCCACTTTAGAAAACTACGCCAAAACAGGTGTAATTAACGAAGATTTGGCAGCCTATCAGCAATATCTGCCTCTACAACAGCTTCAGGAATTGCGGCGGATTTTACTCAATCGTGTGAAAGTTAGTCCGGTAGTAGTTTCGCAACTTCTCTACACACCGCAAGGAGAGTTTTTGCTGCATCGGTTGGCGCAAGTGATTAAAACCAAATCTCGTCAGCCAGAATCAAAATTTGATACCTTGCGCTCGGCGCTAATTTTAGCCTCTGCTGAATCGGGAGGCTTGACACTTTTGAATGTATTGCGTAAATATCCCACCACCAGCATTCGCCTTGATGTAGCAGAGGTTTTAGAAATAGCTACGGAATTGGAGAAACTTGTTAATCAAACCCATCGGGCGATCGCAGTAGTTTCCCAAAGGTCTAAGATAGAAGCTGTTACCATCAAACAACCAAATTTATCACAATTACCCGACTTACAGGTTCCGGGAAAGTTGAAGTCGCAAAAATACACCCTAAAGTTTTTCGACTCAACACGCAATCGGCTTTTATTAACCGATGTTTATATTCCTAATGTCCAGAATGCTGCATCTGTAATTGTGATTTCTCACGGCTTGGGTTTAAACAGCAGCAACTTTCAATATTTAGCCTCTCACCTAGCTTCCTACGGATTTGCCGTCGCCGTTCCCAATCATCCTGGTAGCAATACTAAACAATTGCATTCACTACTGAATAAACGCGCCATTGAAGTAGCAGAACCAAGTGAATTTAAAGACCGACCTTTGGATGTAACATATATATTGAATCAATTGGAAAAAGGTAATCAATCTGATTCACGATTTAAAGGTAGGTTAAATCTGCAACAAGTTGGAGTATTTGGTCAATCCTTGGGAGGCTATACAGCCTTAGCCTTGGCAGGTGCTAAAATCAACTTTGAGCAACTAAAACAAGACTGTCAACCAGCAGCCCTGCAAAATACCTGGAATATGTCTTTATTGCTTCAGTGTCGCACTTTAGAATTGAGGATCGGCAAGTCTGATGAGGATTATAACTTGCGGGATGAGAGAGTTAAAGCTGCGATCGCAGTTAATCCAATTACTAGTTCTATTTTTGGCAAAACTGGCTTAAGTAAAATTAAAACTCCAGTAATGCTCATCAGCAGTAGTGATGATACAGTCGCACCAGCTTTATCCGAGCAAATTTTACCTTTCTCCTGGCTGGCAAATTCACATAAGTATCTCGTCATGCTCGTAGGTGGTACCCATTTTTCCACCATCGGCAACGGCAATTCTGCAAATCAGCAAGTAGCATTACCTGCCGATATGATTGGTGATGCTTTCCAAGCGCGTCGTTACATAAATGTTTTGAGTTTACCTTTCTTTCAAACCTATGTTGCAGCCAGGCCGCAATACATTTCCTACCTCAACGCCGCCTACGCTCAAAGCATTTCTAGTAAATCGCTTGGTTTGAGTCTCGTCAAATCATTAAATACAACCGAATTAACACAATTGCTGGATTTAGAAGGAGCCAAACCCGAAAAAAAAAAGTCCCAAACACCATAGTCAGCTTCGGATTTTGGATGTTGGATATTGGTGTTGCATTGCTGCACGTAATGATTTTTATTTAACTTGCCCAAACGTAATTAAGATGATGCACCCAGATATGTCTAGCATTTCTAACAGTGCTGGAATCGCGGTGATTTCATTGGATTTGGCATTGACCTGACTATATTCGGCAAGCAACACCCACGCAACTAGGTGAAGTTACAGGAATTGGACCGCGTTTAGCTCAAGAAATTTACGATTATTTTCATCCCTCTTGACATAACAGAAAAGCACATTACATAAATATTTTAAATTTTCAAGGAGTGAAATTTTAATTCCAAGGCAGTAGTATTACTCGGCATCTATGCTGTAATATCGATTGTCAAAGATTGTAGAATTCTTCTGTGCTTCCCTAGAAAGCCAAAACATCATGTAGATGTCAAAATATTGTTGTTTTTCTTTTTCGTTATAAGTCACAAATTTTTCAGCTTGTTGATATCGCTCTAACGCTTGCCGAAAGTTCTTTTTTGTAACTTTCTCTCCTAAAGCTTGAGATAGCAATTGCCATAACGCAGACCCTACATCCTTCTTTATATAATCGAGGCAGTAGCCGTGATCGTTGGCAAACTGTTCGTATGTCTGATTTTCATAAGATGCTTTTAACAAATCACTTTGTAAATCAGTCAAGTGTCTACCAGATGATTTCGATACCACTTGATCCGCAATAGTTAATAACTCTTGAGTGTTCATACGTCAAACTAATCTGATGAATTTTATGCAGATGATTTATTATTAGTTGACATAGCAATCCGATTTGATTTATAAACTTACTCGTAAAAGCAGGGAACACAAAATAAGAAAGGTAGAGCAATAAAACGTTTTTTCAAAAATCAAATAGGAGTACTATTAAACTTATTAACTTGAAATGATTTCAAGTAATATCTACTTAAGCAAGGCTATTTCATTCTCATCTAGCCTACCTGAGAATGAATTCTGAATCTAATAGCCAAAGCTGTCTAAAAACGACTGATAAAAGGTTATAGTGCGTTTTAACGGACTTTAGTTATAAGCCGTGGAACTTTGATTCTGGGCGATTTATGTCTAAAACTAAATAGCCCTATCTGCTTAAATATCACTAATACTACTTAAGCAGAAAATAATGATTATACTTAGAGTTAAGTGGTTTATTTTATTATTATTTCATCGTCATTGTTTCCTGACATTAATTTTTATTGCTAAATACTGGTTTTCAATCTTTACAAGACTCAATTTGCCAATTTTATCTGTTTCTAGCGCTGACGTGAGGTAGATCGTCGTAGACATTGCGATCGCAAATGCCTACAGAAAATTCCACCGACAACAAAGTTACTCGAAAAACCAATTCCGAGGCACTCTCAGCATATTGTGTTCTCTAGCCCACATTAATAGCTAAATACTGCAACTCTTCGAGAACTGCGCGTAGCTTGCTTTTTTAATTGGCGCAGCATCTCGTAGGGAAGGAGTACCCAAAATTCAAAATGCTTATGATAAAAGCGTTTTGACTGTTTTGAATCGGAGCTTTATTTTTGCCGTGCTGTACTAATTAGGGAACGATAGAGCCAAGTTAAAGAACTTGACTAATAGCTTGATATAAGAATGTTATTTGATTTTTTAAAAGCTAGATTATTTGAAGCTTTATCTAAACCAACATTAAAATTTTAACAAATTTAGCATAAATCAAACTTTAATCCTTTATTATCTCCATGAATCTTAATGTTTTCCAATCTCCCACTTAATCCCACAAAACCCCCCTCGTATTTTTTTTTGCTCTTTGAGAATATTTATTTGTGATGAATAACGAACGGCAAAAGTTCCGAAAAATCAATACTTTAAAAAGTAAATCAAGTGGCAAATACTACAGATTGTAACGATACTCATTGTTGTTCTAATGAGGTAAAACACCCAATTAGTAAACCAAGCAAGTCAGCCTAAAAATTTGTCGTTGGGATAAGGCAGGAGGTAGTAGGTAGGAGGTAAGAAGAAAGATAATTTTACCTTAATATATTTTTCTTCACATAGTTTGGTTTTATTTTGCCAACTTACCTAATCTATGACTCTTAATATCCTTATTTTGCAATATCCAAAAAACTTCAAATGTTTAAAAAAGCTCTACAATTATTCACTAACTCTTCCTTACTATGTCTACTCGGAATAGTTAGTATAAATCTCGAAACCCAAGCGCAATCTGTCACTAACTCTGTTAATTCTCAATCTCAGCCTAATCAAGAGCAGACTCTTGATAACCAACAACGGAACTCTGCTGCAATTAATCAAACAGGAGTTTATAACCTTGGTGAATCGGCTACTTATAAGATTCAAGGAGTAGCTGGAATAAATGTTGTATGTCCGCGACCATCTTTAATATTAGGGACTTCTTTGAGTTCCTATGACGGCATTAGTTTCTCTAACAACGCCTCTTATGCTGTGAATGCTGCTATAGTTTTCCCTCTAGGTGGAAGCCTTGAAAGTACTTGCAAGCAAATGGCTGAAACTATTACTCGTAAGACTCAATATGATGTAGAGATTATCAATGCTCGTGCCTGTGCTGAACTAATCGGTGCTGGTATCCAATTAAGCCCTGACAGCTTTCCTACTATTTCTGCTGTCTGTAAAGGGGTTGCTATAAACAGAACTAATACAAATGAACCTAACAAACTTCCGAGGTTCCAGCCTCAAGAATTACCTAAAAATGAGGCTGAAAAAAACAACTAATTTACAAAGAGGATAAACTCATGAAAAAAGTTCTTGGCTTGGCTATTCTTGCTGCCTTCTTAGCTACCCCTGCTTTTGCTGGTGAAACATTTGTGCGTAACGAAGATTCATGGAGTAATAGCGTAACAAAGACCGATTTAAACCTTCATTCTAAGACTTATTCAAATCGAGACGAAAAATACAGTTCTTGGGCTGATAAGATTTACATCGATGGTGAAGTTAGTGGTGGTTGCAGCTATGGTTGTAATCTGAAACCAATTTCCTATGATGAATTTACCGTTCATACAGCTGGTGCTCACCTGTATGGTAGCTATAATGAACATAATTATACTACCGTTGGTGGTACTATTAAGACTA
>JBBSCU010000060.1:0-22607 GCA_038249935.1 Chroococcales cyanobacterium | reverse complement strand
TCGGTGCACCAATAATTAGGTCGTCGATGCTGTCGCCGTTGATGTCCCCAGCACTGCTGACTGATGTGCCTAAGGAGTCAGTGCCATTGATGGCAAAGCCGTTGCTGCCATCTAAGGATGAAAGGTCAAGGGTGGCAGTAAAGCCGCTAGCGTTGCCAAACACTACGTAGCTCTTTCCTGTACCTTGTGCACCAATAATCAGGTCGTCGATGCCATCATCGTTAACGTCTCCAGCGCTGCTGACTGAGTTACCTGATGAGTCGATGTCATTGCCATTGATGGTAAAGCCGTTGCTGCCGTTGAGGTCTGAGAGGTTTAAGCTAACACCTAAGCCGCTAGCGTTGCCAAACACCACGTAGCTCTGTCCGGCACCAGAGATGGCACTGGGTGCGCCAATTATCAGGTCGTCGATGTTGTCACCGTTAACGTCTCCGGCACTGCTGACTGACTTACCTGATGAGTCGGAAATGCCATCGGAGTTAATGCCATTAATGCCGTTAATAGTAAAGCCGTTGCTACCATCCAAAGATGAGAGGTCAAGGCTAACACCCAAGCCGCTACTGCTGCCAAATACTACGTAGCTCTGTCCGGCACCGGATAATGCACCCTCTGCGCCAATTATCAGGTCGTCGATGTTGTCGCCGTTAATGTCCCCAGCACTGCTGACTGAGCCGCCTGAGGAGTTAGCGCCACTGCCGTTGATGGTAAAGCCGTTGCTGCCATCTAAGGATGAGAGGTCGAGGCTGGCATTAAAGCCGTTGCTGCTGCCAAATACTACGTAGCTCTGCCCTGCACCTGAAACTGCACTCAATGCGCCAATTATCAGGTCGTCGATGTTGTCGCCGTTAATGTCCCCGGCACTGCTGACTGAACCGCCTGAGGCATCGCTGGTATTAATTCCGTTGATGGTAAAGCCGTTGCTGCCATCTAGGGACGCGAGGTTAAATGCAAATGCATCAGCCATGATTTTTTCGTATGTTTGTTGTTAGCAATGGAAATAACGTAGATGTAAAATTTTTAAACAAATAACATTAGGATTAGTTAAAGCTTAGGTTAAGCCAATTAGTTTGAAATATTTGGTGTTTTTATGATATGGGTGGTCTAGATTATTATTTTTGTGATTATTCAAATAGTCAAAAAAGTTAGTATTTTTGTAGCTTTCAGAGAACTATTTTCATGAAGTAAATAGTTCTGTCAAGAAGTAGCTGTGTGGAATTAAGCATAAAATAAAGTTTTGTTACAAAAAAGCAATTCCAAACTTAACTCGTTTCATTTGTTACAAAGGCAAGGAATCCCTAAACTTGGTCTATCTGCGTGGGCTAATCAAAAATCAAGGGTTTTTAACCCATGTATGTGGGTTTTGTCTGTGTAGCCGCGACTTGTAGTCAACCCGAAACCTGTAGAGAGGTTATATGTAACGTCTTCTATATCTGGTTCAGAAAACTGTAAATCATCGCCTAAATAAACCCCCAGGATTGTAAATATAATCCTGAGGCAGAATTTTCATATCTTTATCAACGTCTTTTAGCAAACTGTGAAATAAGGCGTTGCTGATTGAGAGTACGAATTTGGTTTACCGCAAAGGGATAAAAACAAAGGTTTCAAGCATTTAACTTTGAAATTTGAAATTTCATACTTAAATTCAGCAACACCACTGATCGCTGTTAAAATCTGCCAACAGAATTAACAGCTATTATCCAACAGGCTGCTATGTCGCTTGATAAAGCACATTACTGGGTAGGATTAGTTACAAGTGGTGGCAGGATCTAAAACAGTATCTACGCAAAGATTGACAACATTTCGAACCTGACTTTTAATGGAAGCGGGAAGAGGAGCATATCCCCGAGCTGTAGCTATAGCATCGGCAGTGGGTGATCCTACTGCTGGTGATGCTAAAGCCCAGTTGATAAAGCCTCTGATACCAGATGCTATGTTAGTAGCGTTAGTGCCTGTGTACTGGTCGTAAAATAGCAGATAACTTACCGTAGAAATTGGATAAGCAGTTGCACCTGCTGGATCAGTTGTTACGATTCGAATCCGTCTAAAAGTTGGATCTGAGTCAGTCAGACCTGTTAAAGCAGCTGAAATTGAAGTTGGTGAGATAGCAGTGAAATTACCTGCCCTGTTACGTAAGATGGCGGCAGGTAGACTTCTAGCTGCGCGGGTAGCACTATCTACATAACCAATTGCACCAGCATTAGCTACGATCGCACTGGCTACACCTCCACCTCCTGAGGCACCCAGGGAACTTGGTGGCCAAACAACTGTATCGGCTGGTGGTGCTGGGGGTACACTCCCTGAAGTGCTTACAGAACCAACTCCTCTACTCCATACAGAAGCTGCTGGAAGCCCTGGAGTTCCAGTAGTTCTACACGCAGTATTGAGATGACTGCTTACAACCAAAGTACTGCCACTATTGTCACTACGACGTACAATTCTTAGAGGTCTATTGGCTGAAATTATTGCGCCGCCGTTATCATTTCTAATTCTGGCATCGTTCCAATTTGTGATGTTGCCGTTCAAAATAGCACAGTAAGTAGGTCGTGAAAGCCTAAGTCCAGCGGCTGGTATGGTAAGACCAGTACGGTTGTAGGCTAATGCGAGTCCAAGACCGATCACAGGCACTTGAACGTATGAAGGTGTAGGTAATGAAACACATGCAGGGTTAGTAGCGTTAACAGTTGCATTTGTATCTGTAGGTGTCAAGAAATCATCGGTAGCTCCAAAAGATATTGGAAGGTTGATGGTAGGACCAGGTGATGCTGGTGGTACTGTTCTACAGAAAAAATTTCTTACTCCTGCACCACTACCAACTGAAGCAAATCTGAATGTGAAAAGCGCACTGACTGGGCCATTTACGGCTCCTGCGGGAGCATTTAGGGTTGGAGGATTTCCAACACCGAAAACGTTAAACCATGAGCCTTGCGGAGCGAATGGAGCGGTAGTTCCTGTACCTACAAGTAGAGGATTTACAGTACTTGCACCTGCACCATTTATGCTGATTACTCCAGCTGGGGGAAGAGTGGTGGAGGTCTGAGCTAAAGATTTCTGAGTAACAGATTGACCTGCTACTAAACTAATTGTGATGGCAAGTACAGAAATTGAACTTGTCCAATTATTCAATTGGCGATTAGCCATGTTAAGCTCCTTCAAATTAATTTCCGGTTAAACACCTTATCCAATCCAAATCAAGTGCCAAACTGGCGATTATAAATAACCTTCTCTAAGCACAACTTGGCATTAAAAAGTTTATTAATAAATCAAAAGTTCACACAAAACGCTGAACAATGTAGAGCAAATTAAAGGCAAAGTTTTCAAATATGTGGAGTGCATTTAGCTATTGTTAGTCCACTCTGTTACATGATTACTTGCTAGTTTAAAACTCTACATTCCCAAAGTAAGTTTGTATAAATAAACATTTAGTAAGTTTATTAGAAGGGAGTGGTTAATAGGTACTATGAATCGTGACTCAATTCCCATGATAGGTTTCTTATTCCCTTTTAATAAGCCATGTTTAACTTTACCCACTTATTTGGGATGGCAATTTTATCTGAAAATTATGAAAATCACTTTCTTTAATGTAGACGCGCAGCAGGCCGCTGGACCCTACAGCTAAGGTGCGAAGTAAAGAAAATCAGGATTTTACAAATCTTTTCGGACTGCTATAGCTAAATAGCTGTTAAAATTTGCCAACTAAATCAATAATATAAGGTTAAGGTAAAGGGCAAGTCATGATTGCATTATGGAATGGTTAAAAAACTTAAATATATTTCTGGAATTTAGAGGTGGTTGAAAAGGGGTTTTTATTAATCTCGCCAGAGTAAAATATGAAACTTTTGCTCATACATATATGGTTTTGCTTATTAAGCTTTTTTTAGAAGTTTTAACAAATATTTTAAGAGAGTTTACGCAGTTTACAAATTAACCAGCGTGTGTATCAACAAAAATACCTGATCTTAGCATTCTATTTAGTTGTTAGACCTAGCCCAACCCAGGCGATCGCAAAAATCTAGCCATAATACCAGAAACTTATACTGCGTATTTGGTATTTTCTGTCAATAGGTAAGTCATAGTATCTTTTCTTAATACCCCAAAGCTGTAATAAGTTATGTATTGCTTTGTAGTGCATTAGGTAAGGATAACACCTGACAAAACGGTTGCTTGAAGGAATAAAATGTTTTTTATAAAACTTGTAACTATGCTCCTAAGCATTGTCTCACGTTTTTAGCCCGCCTCAGAATGAATTATGAGTCTAATAGCGAAAGTCGTCTAAAGACGACTGAGACTCATGTTATAGTCCGTTAAAACGGACTTTAGCTATAAGAAAAGGAGCTTTAGTTTTGGGCGGTTTATGCCTAGAATGAAATAGCCTTGAGGCCAAAGCGCCGGGATAGAAAAAGTTTAGGAGGACTGTAGCAGTTGTAGTTTAAAGCTTGAAGCCTGGGTTCTAAAACCACGTATACTTACGTTTTAAACCAAAGTTAATATATTATTAACTTGACTTAATAATAGGTTGTAGATAATTTGAAACTTTACTGCGAACTTTATAATTTAATTAAAAAATAAATGTCCAATCATGTTAAATTGTAAATAACTGTAAAATTTTAGACAACCAACACTCATAGTATATCATAGGAAAATTAGCAAATGTCTAGACAAAGTTCTCACGAGAGAAACTTTTTCAAAGCTTTAACTGGTAGTGCCGTCAAAGGATCTCATAAGTTAAGACTGGGACTTGAATCCGGCTGGATTATTCTGGTTGAATCTGTACCTTTTTTGATTGCTTGTGCTGTATTCGTAAGCGTTATCAGCCTAAAAAGTCCTATACTGCTCTTTTGTTTACTAGTTGGTAGTTTAATTGCAGTGATCACACAGCAGATTGGACAGCAGGTACATTTACCAAAGCGATCGCTAATATTATTACAAGTTTTAGCAGTAGCCATTATCCTAAGTTTATTTTGGTTAGACTATTTTGTATCCCCCGCACAAGCACAGTTTTTTGGGGAAGCTGAAAAGTTTTTCAAGAAAAACTTAGGTGGTGAAGGTGAAAATGCTGGTGGTGCCAATACAGCAGTAAGTTTGATATTTAATGTGTTGAGGGCGATTTACTTACTGTATATTGCAATTTCCTTGGTTGGTGTGATTAACGCAGTGCGTAAAGATGAAGATTGGCAAAGTATAGCCAGAACGCCCCTATTGGTTGTTGTTGCTGTTACAGTTGCTGATGTACTCACACGCTTTGTAATTGGCGATAATACATAATTTAGATATTTCAAATGTCTCAAGAGCGGGAACAAGAATTTCGTCCAGTTAATCAAGTTCTGGGAAGCCAACCTTCATTAGGACCAATTCCAGCCGATCAAATTCTTCCTTGGACAGTAATTGCCTTAGCCTCTTACTTTATCATCAATGGAATTTTTGGCGGTCTTTTCCAAGAAGAATTTCAAAAATGGTTGTGGACAGTACTAATTACTGGTTGGGGAATCGGAACTTGGTGGATCTTAACTGGTGGTAGAAGTTGGAGCTTTTTAAGTAAATTTATTGGCGTTCCCGCTTGGACAAGAGGCTTTGCTCGTTATCAAAGCTTACTCGAAGTTAACCATGAAGCAAAAAATCGGAAAACAAAGCGTCAGCGTCGCCGGAAATGAAAGTAGATTAACACCATTTGAAGATGCTTTACACTTGGCGACAATGCTACGTGTCGCAATGAATGGGCGTGATATTGGTGCTTACCTTTTGACAAAAGGTACTCAAAAAGATCGGTTTTGCTTTGTTTTTGGTTTTGACTGTAAGGGGATTCATACCACTTTAAGACCCGAACAAATCGATACACTTTTTAATAACATTGAAGCCGGATTGAAAGATATTCCTAGCGGTGAAAGAATGACACTGCATTTGGGATCTTTTAGTTCGGATAAAGAGCGTCAGAAAGAATTAGCATCATTAATCAAAAATGCCCCATCACGAGATATTAAATATTTGTTGATGGCGGAAAGAGCTAGAGTCAAAGAATTGACTATTTCTGGGATTCGTAAGCCAAAATTTTTGCGGATCTATGTCACTTACACCATTGAATCTAACTCGCAACACGCAGATGATTGGATAGAGAAGCTTTTAGTCAGAGCGGAATCATGGTGGTTGAAATTCAAAGGTGAACTCTCAGAAGTAGAAAACCAACGCATTGAAACTCTGATCACAAATGCTTACAAACAGGGTTTTCTCCGATGGGAACAAATTCTATCTAACCAAATGGGATTGGATGTTAAACCTTTGAAAGCTGAGGAACTTTGGGAGGATGTCTGGAAAAGGTTTAATGATACAGAGGCAGTAGATATTCCTCAGTTAATGACTTTAGATGAACAAGGATTGCACGAACAAGTTAATTCAGATTTAGCTAGTACTAGATTGCTTGTAGACAATATCCACGGCACAACCTCGCTGATGGAGTCTGGCATACCTTGTGCCGATCGCCGCTGGGTTAATGTTAACAATAGTTATATTGGCGCACTGTCATTTCTAGAAAAACCCGGAGGTTGGCCAAATAAATCTAGCCAACTGCGTTATTTATGGGAACTGTTAGCCAGAGAAAGAGTCGTAGATACAGAGATTTTTTGTGAGTTGACGGCGGCGAATCCAGCCGTTGTTAAAACTACTTTGCAACGAGTCTTGAAGCAGTCGAACATGACGACAATTCTGGCTCAAGAAAAAAGTAAAACTATTGATGTCAACGCTCAATTAAAGTTGAAGAAATCGGTAGCAGCGCAAGAACAATTATATGAAGGTGCTGTCCCAATTTATACGAGCGTCGTCATTTTGGTACATCGCCCAACTGTAGAGAAATTAGATGAGGCAACAAGGTATATTGAAAACTGTTTTCAACGTCCAGCAAGAGTAATTAGAGAAACTGAGTATGCCTGGAAAATTTGGCTACAAACTCTCCCAATAGTTTGGGAAGGTTTGATGGCAACACCCTTCAACCGTCGCCACCTATATTTAACAAGTGAAGTTCCAGGATTAATGCCTTTAGTGTTAACTAAAAAAGGCGACAAACAAGGCTTTGAGTTAATTGCCGAAGAAGGCGGAACACCGATACATTTAGATTTATTTAATCAGCACAAAAATTTAGCTTTGTTTGCGACAACTCGTGCAGGTAAATCGGTATTGGTATCAGGAATTTTAACTCAAGCTTTGGCGCATGGGATTCCGGTAGTGGCGTTAGATTTCCCTAAACCAGATGGGACATCAACTTTCACTGACTACACAGAGTTTATGGAGGGGAATGGAGCTTATTTCGATATCTCCAAACAATCGAATAACTTATTTGAACAGCCAGATTTACGATCGCTAGATCCAGAACAACAACGCGATCGCTTTAACGATTATACTGGTTTCCTAGAATCAGCATTAATGACAATGGTTTTAGGATCATCTACTGAAAGTCAAATTTTATCGCAAACCGTGCGATCGCTGCTCAACTTAGCATTAGAAGCCTTCTTTAGAGATGAGGGGATAAAAGAGCGATATCGAGAAGCGATGGCGGGAGGATTCGGCACTCATGCTTGGCAGAAAACCCCTACCTTAAAAGATTTCCTGTTTTTCTGTTCACCAGAACATTTGCAGCTAGATTCTTTAAGTGGCAGAGTAGAAGACGGCCTCAGTCAGATTCAGTTGCGCTTGCGGTTTTGGCTTTCTAGCCGCGTCGGACAAGCCATTTCTGCACCATCCAGCTTTCCTACAGATGCCCAACTTTTAGTTTTTGCTCTCAGAAACCTATCAGATAGTGAAGATGCAGCCGTACTATCCTTGAGCGCCTATTCAGCAGCATTACGACGCGCACTTGGCAGCCCAGCGTCTATATTCTTTATCGATGAAGCGCCAATTCTATTTGAATTTGAGCAAATTTCTGACTTAGTTGGCAGAATTTGTGCTAACGGCGCTAAAGCTGGGATTAGAGTTATCTTATCAGGACAAGATCCTGATACAATTGCTAGATCCAAAGCTGCATCTAAAATTTTGCAAAACTTGACAACCCGATTGATTGGACGCATTCAGCCAGTTGCAGTAGATAGTTTTGCAGAGATATTAAAATATCCCCGCCAAATTATTTCTCGTAATGCTTCAGAAAGCTTTTTTCCCCGCAAAGAAGGCATTTATAGCCAATGGCTACTAGATGATAACGGTATTTATACATTCTGCCGTTACTATCCAGGTTATGAACAATTGGCAGCAGTTGCGAATAACCCTGCTGAACAAACTGCACGTAGTAAAATGATGCAACTTCACAGTGATAAATATGAAGCAATTTCTGCATTTGCACGTCAGTTAATAGCCACACTACGTAGTAGTTAATTAAGGAGGATATTTGCAAAAAGTTAACAGTGATAGGACTTAAGCAAAATTACACACGGTAGGGGCAATTCATAAATTGCCCCTACCCAAAAATAAAGGCATCAGCTATTGTTTGCCTAAGCCCTGAGTGATTCAAAAAGTTAATAAATAATGATTGATCAAACTAAATTCTTGATTCACTAGATAATTTCTTCTACCTTTTCAGGTTATAGATATATGAAAAAAACTGCAATTTTGACTTTTACTTTTCTATCTCTGGCAATCATACCAGCGATCGCACAAGTTCAGACAGGCGGGGGCGGATTAGGCCGGGTTTGGACTGATTTTCAATCATATTCCACAGATTTGCAAGATTACCTTCAATATAATTTGAAAGATAATTTAAAGCCTGGAGAAGTACAGGGTCAACTTAATAGTACTAGAGGAGAATTGAATATACCTAACCCCGTTGCTGCGGGAAATAAGGTTCGTGATGATTTGATTAACTACTCTTATAATTCAGACTCTAAATCAAATCGCTTTGAGAATAATTCAGCAGTGCGGGGAAATTTAGTTAGCAATGAACTCAATCGTGTAATTACCCGTGGAGCAGCAGAAAGTGTTTTCGGTAGAAATGGGCAAAATAGGACAAAAGGAAAGTTAGAAAAGACTGAAGAATCTTTAGAAGATATTGCAACATTTGCTGATGACAATAACATTCAGCAAAAGATCCAAGACCTTAAGAGTCTCGGAGGGACGGCTGTAAGTGGTGGGATTTCCGGATTAGCAGAAGTGCTAGGTCTCACTCAATTGCAAACTACTCAAATTCAACAAGAACAAGTAAAAATTGTAGCTGAAACATTTGCTCAGACATTACAGACAAATCAGTTTTTGCAATATTCCAACTTAAATTTAGCAAACATTTCTCAACAGGCAGAAGAGGCGAATCGCGCTCGGAGAGTAGATACGTCTACAGAGGCGGCGCGACTTTTGCGAGCTACTTCTCAAATAGATTTGTTTGGTAGAAAAGTTGATAATTAGAATTTCATGATTAAAAATTTTAATTTTCTATACAATTTTAAAAATCCTTAGAAAATGTTTGAAAAGTCCTCTTAATAGTTAGCAAAACGTTCTAGATCCCCCGATAAATTGGGGGACTTTGATTCTAGTTCCCCCCGTTTTAATGGGAGCCAGTGCGTTGGGTGGCCCCGCCGACTTGTACGCGCAGCGTCTCCGGCAAGGAGAAGCATCTGGCGTGGGTTAGAGGGGATAAATTAAGTGCTTAAAATCACAGCCAACCACTTTTCAAACAACCTCTAACGTACCCTACGAAATCTAAAAAAACATCTTATAAACTCAAAATGCAACTTGCTATTCAACTAATTTTTGCCCAATTAGACGCCCAAGTAGGCATTAATGATATTCTCGATAATGGTGCCGCAACCTCTCAAAGTATTGCCGAAGGTTGGGATAAACAATGGCTCGATTTATTACAAAATAACACCAGTAATAACTTGTATGGATCGTTGACAAATCTGGGTATCTTTTTTGCAGTAGGAACCCTGTTGTTTTTTATGGTACAATTCCTCAAAGACTTATTATCCTACGAATTTACCCGTCCTATATCATCTTTAATTTGGCCTTTTCTGGTGGTAATACTTTTAAGTAATTCAGGCGACGGAAGCATACTTTCTACTCTGACATTGGGAGTGCGGAATTTTTTAAACGGTGTGAATCAGCAAGTATTGGTAACAGCAGATGCCGATAATACATACCAGCAAGCACTAAATATGAGTGTTGCCGAAGAAGTCGCTGGTTCTTTGCTACGTCCTTGTCAGTCGCTTACTGGCGAACAACAAAGGTTATGCTTTGCCCAAGCTGCCGAAAAATTAAATATTCTCTGGCGGCAATATAGAGATGCATACGGAAGTAAAAACTGGATAATTAGACTACAAACTAAGGTAGATAATATCAGATATGGCACTGGCATTGTATCAGAAACCTCATTTAATTCTTTGTTAGGTTCGACAGTTCAAACGAGCATCAAAAACTTTTTGGTTTCCTTACAATATGCCTTCCAAAATTTGATAGAAGCCACCATGTTGCTGATAGCAGCTTTGGGGCCAATAGCTGTAGGTGGGTCTTTACTGCCTGGAGCCGGTAAACCAATTTTTGCATGGCTGACCGGATTTTTATCTATTGGAATCGCCAAGATTTCATTTAATATTATTGCTGTGCTGACTGCCGCAGTCATTGTAAATGGGCCAGGTCAAGATGTTAATGTTGATCCAGACTTAATGTGGTTTATAATTTTTCTGGGGATTTTAGCACCAATTGTATCGCTACTTGTGGCTGCTGCGGGTGGTTTTGCAGTCTTCAGTGCCATCAGCAATACGGCTTCTTTAGTAAAGGAGAGGATATAGGAAATTCAAAATTAATAAACTCAATTTTGGCAAGTCTGCTGACTAGATGCAAATGATCATATATAATAACCAAAGTTTTTTGCAGGAGGTGAGTAAATGGTGCGTTTACTAGAAAAAAGACAAAGAACAGGAAGTGTGTTAGGAATTTTTGCGATCGCATCCTTCGGTTTGCATATATTAGTTTTACTTTTATTTATAATTCAAGGGCTAAATATTCGTCAACTCAGTCTGAGAAAACCTCCTAACTTTGTGCAATTAATAGATGGTAAACCAGTAGCTAGTATTGATGATTTAGCAAGACAACCAGAAGCAATTCGCCAATTCATCAGCAAAACGATGATATCAATGTTTAGCTGGTCTGGAACCTTACCAGCACAAACTATTGAAGAAGTCGCAAACCCCAAATCAGATTTAGGAATACTTATTAGAACACCTCAAGGCAGTAGCCAAAAAATTAGTACCAGCAGTTGGATAGCTAGTTTTGCCTTATCAGAAGACTTTCGCAAAGGTTTCTTAAGCACAGTTGCAGAAATGACACCACCAGAAGTTTTCGCTGAAAATCCTACGCAAGTTATGACATCACAATTAGTTATTAAGCGAGTTTATCCGCCAAAAGAAATTGCACCAGGTAAGTGGCGAGTGGGTATGGTAGCCGACTTAATTCAAAAAAATCGAGTTGGTGATGCAAAACTCATAACTCCTTTTAACAAAGATTTACTTGTCCGTGCAACAGATTATTTTGTTAATCCACAAGCCGATGGTACTGTCCTGCAAAAAGCAATTTATAGTACCCGTGCTGATAAACTAGAAATTTATGAAATTCGTAACTTATGTTTGCTAGATAATTACAACAACCCTACCGAAGATAATAGAAAACAATGCGGAACTGGACAAACATCTGATAGCTTTATCAGATAATCGATTTTTAATTTACTTTACTTAATGATAGTCAAATCTATATAATAAATTGATTAATGCAATTACTCAAACCAGAAAATAAGAGAAGTAGCCCCTTACCACTGTTAGCAGTCGGAACATTTGGATTACACATATTTACCTTGCTGTTATTAGTATTTCACGGGTCGATGTTACAACAATTAGGCCGGCAACTCACACCTCAAACTTTAGTGCAACTGGTTGATGGTCGCACTATAACCGTAGACCCCCAACCAAATTTAGAGCGACAGCCAGAGGCTATTCGGCGCTTTGTGGGTGAAACTATGAGCTTAATGCTCACCTGGTCACAGCAACAGCCACCAACGCAAGTTTGGGAAATTACCTCCCAACTAGTAGCTGATGATTTTAAACAAAAACTTAAGTCAGAAATTACTAACTTAAATCCAGATAGCCAGTTTGAAAATGTTAATAGAGGCTCAGAGAACGTATTAGTAATCCAAAAAATTTCTCAACCTACAAAAATAGGCGATGGAAAGTGGAAAGTGGAAATGCTTGCCAATCAATTAGTATTTAGCGGTTATGATAAGTTAGGAAAATCAGTTTCGTTTAATAAACAAATTTTGGTTAGAGCAATAGACGAAGCAGCAACTTCACTACCAAATGCAGCACTACCGTCGTACTTCGCAGCTTACCGTCTTGGTGAAGCTAGACTAGAAATTTATAATGTCTGTGAAATTCAAGATAAAAATTGTTCTGGAAATCTAAACAAAGCTCTACCATGACACGATATTCAACTCCAGCGGAAACTCCGCCAAAAAATCTACATACTTTTACCACCGACGATCGCCAAGTACAATCTGTAGAATCTTTCAATTGGGAATCACGGATGGCCAGGTTGGTTGGTTTTGAAGAAGAATCCTCTTCTAGCGATGATACCCAACCATCAGAAGACTCTGCTTCTCGTAAAGAGCAACCGTCATCTCAACCACAAGAAGCTAAAACAGAGCAACCCCTCTCATCTAACCCCTTTGCAAAATTAGGCTTAGTAGGAGCTGCTACCCTAGCGGTAGTTTTAGTAGCTGGTGTGTTTTTGACCCAGTTGATGAGCGGTAGCAATAAAAAGCCAAATATTGTTGCTCCACAAGTGCGATCGGCGCCAACTAATGAATCTACCTCTCAACGGTTAGAAGCTGAAGTAGATACTCTGAAAACGAAATTAGCCCTGAGTGAACAAGCAGAATCGGTGAAAGCCGCCCAGCAAACGCTCAGAATTGCCAAATCAACGCCGACAGTAGCCGTAGCACCATCAGTTTCTTCTACAGGTAGCCAGAGAGTGATACCAACACCCCCACCAACAGTTTATGTGCCTCGAACAGTAACAGTTGAGCGCATCGTTAGAGTACCTGCTTCTCAACCCTTGCCAACACCCCAAGCCCCAGTGGTGAAACCCCCAGAGCCTCAACCCGTAGTCAACATAACTCCACCACCCCCACCAACCCCACTCGAAGAGTGGACAAGGTTAGCAAAGTTAGGTAGCTATGGTCAAGTAAATGTCACTGATAAACCTAATAACACGGCAGTTGCTTCTGAACCTCCAAACAATACGCAGCCGCAGGAACAGCCACCAAACAACCCACCAAACAACCCACCAAACAACCCACCACCAACTCCTGTGGTGAGCCAAGCGCAACCGCAGGGACAGAAATCTGTAGCAGTAGGGACTAGCGCCAAAGCTGTGTTAGCAACAGCTATATTTGGTGAAACTACTAGACAAAAGGGTAACGACACAGAGGAAGAGAAAAACGTATTTGTGATCAAGTTGGACGGAGCATCAGTAAAATCTACAGATGGTACTCCTGCTCTACCTCCAAACACCGAATTCTTAGCTGAAATTAGTTCTATTAACGAACAAGGTCTTTTGCAGATGAACGTAATCAAAGTTATCTCGCAAAATGATGGCAACCTTACAGAACGAAGCTTACCGAAGAATGCAATTATTGTTCGCGCTCCCAAAGGTAAACCTTTCATAGCAAATAAATTTCCCAGTCAAAGTTCGTCCATAGCATCGATGGATGCAGGACTATTCTTTTTGGGAGGTATTAGTAAAGCAGCAGAGTTAATAAATCGTAGTGATACTGAACTCTTCCCACTTACTTCACAATCTACCGTTGACGGCAACACCAGTAGCAGCACAACTCTTACTACTATCACTAGAAACAGACGCAACCTTGCAGCTGGTGTTGTGGAAGGTGGTTTGAACTCTGTAGTGCCCCAAATTGCCCAACGTAATCAACAAGCGATCGCTCAGATGTCGCAACAAACTAATATTTGGTTTTTACCAGCAGGCACAAAGGTTGAAATATATTTTAACCAAGCAACGCAATTTTAGGAGGTATGATTTATACCAATTTTGGATTGGGTAATAGTAATTGGTAATTGGTTTTCTTCCTATCTTGCCCATCTCCACTTGTTCTATCTACCAATTTCTCCATTTGCAACCATGAAAAATAAAACTAAATTGTCAGGAAATACCTTAAATAATTCTTATTTCCTACCTATAGCTTCCTTAATTTTCTCGGTTGCTATGTTCTTGTTGGTGGGCCGCGCTGTAGCTAATAATGCCGTTTTGCGCTCCATATTTTCCTGCCAAGCACAGGGTTTAGGGGGACTAATACCTACCCTCAATGTTTCGTATCAGCAAGGAACAAACTTAAGCTTTATTCCGGCTGGAGAAGTAATTAAAAAAGTTTGGTTAAACGATCCATCACAGGTAACTATGGATTTTGATGGGCGGGTATGTATGCAGTTTGGCCCAAAACCTGATACTAATGCAGGAGATTGTAAAAACTCAGCAGCGAATGTAATTCAACTCAGACGAATTCAAAAACTCAACATTCCTGGACTTCCTACCACAAATAATACACTTTTAACAGTTGTTACCGAAGGGCAAGGTAAAACCAAGTTGTATACTTTTCGGGTGCTATATGGAACAGGTAGCCCTGAATATCACACTTTAGCAATTTATCCCGATCCTTCTGCTCAAGAAGCATCTTGTGTGAGAGTTTCACAATAGACTTATAGCAAAAGCAGCCGACGACGACTTAAGTGTTACAAAAAAATGTTGATAATGACAAGCCTTTTTAAGAAGGGTTATGAAGGATCATTCAAAAACTCCATAACTTAGCCTTATTGACTTATTCAGGCGTTTTCAGCCTACATCTTTACAAATATTCAGATAAAAACTAACCACAAAGTCTAAATTCGTGCAAATATAAAGAAAAGCTTAAGAGGTTACAGACTCATGGTCAGTGCCAAAATGATGCAACAGCTTTGGGCTGTAATCGAGTCTACACAGGTCAGCACCCTGCTCCAGTTTGACGATACTGCTTTAGTACAACTGCTCCTCCAGCAGTTAGAAGTTAAGCAGGGGTTTG
Source organism: Chroococcales cyanobacterium (assembly GCA_038249935.1). Taxonomy (GTDB): domain Bacteria; phylum Cyanobacteriota; class Cyanobacteriia; order Cyanobacteriales; family Nostocaceae; genus Nostoc. The sequence goes on along the minus strand of JBBSCU010000060.1, from coordinate 7,525 downwards.
ACGCACAGGCAGATAGCACCCTCAATACTTATATAAAATCTAAACTGCCCCTAATTCGTGATACAGCTGAAGGTAGAGTATCCTTCGGGCAGTGAGCAATCATTAATACAAGAAACCAAATGATTGCTCACTGCCAAGCATCCGCTCAGAGTTCAAACAGTGCAATATGATGAATCACTGGCTAGTAATTGCCCTAGCAGCTTATCTAATTGGAGCGGCGATTGAAGGGGTGAGTACAGCCAGTCAGCTATCTCATTCATTGCCAGAACTAGTTAAAAATACACAAGTTCAGTCCTCAGAATCTGCCACCCCGCCTAGTTCGAGTTGGCGAGTTGTAACTGCCATTGCCTTAGTAAGTATCTGTGGAGCTTTCTTGTGGCCTTGCCGTCTTTTGCACCGTTTAATTAAAGGCAACGTTCATTAATGACAAGTTAAATAGGAAAAATTTAGTGGCCCATTCTATTACATAAATCGCAACAATGCCACCTTTAAGTTTTTCACTCAGCAATACTGAGGTTAACTTAATCCATATTAATACAACTTAATTAAATCGTCTTATTAGCGGGAGTACGTCCACCTTCATCGTTACTGCCGCCGTGCGGATGGAAATTGCCAGGATAACACATTACTAATACCTTGGTTGCAATTGCGACGCGGTTTGATGCCCTCTGTCGAAGTTTCAGCCTGCTCCTCAACTGCAACTTGTTGTGATTGTCCAACGACATACCATGAGGAGGTATTTGCTACCTCTCCGGTGCTAGACAGCATCAACACCATAAACAGTACGAACGGCTTGATATTCTTATTCAGTGGGGAGTTATGAGGTCAGAGAAGATTACTATAATCGAAGAAACACTTTATTAATCTTAATAATGACCGAAACCACACAGCAGCTACCTTCAATCACTTTTGAAAAATTCTTTTGGACTTGGCAGGGCTACAAAATTCAGTACACTGTTATGGGTACAGGACGCCCTCTGGTACTGGTTCACGGCTTTGGTGCTTCCATTGGACACTGGCGCAAAAATATCCCAGTTTTAGCTAATGCTGGCTACCAAGTATTTGCCATAGACCTTTTGGGTTTTGGTGGTTCTGATAAAGCGCCCATTGATTACAGTGTGGAAGTTTGGGTGGAACTGCTGAAAGATTTCTGCACAGCACACATCCAGGAACCTGCTGTATTTATTGGCAACTCCATTGGCGCACTTTTGAGCTTGATAGTACTGGTAGAACATCCAGAAATTGCTGCTGGCGGTATTTTAATTAACTCTGCGGGTGGTTTGAGTCATCGTTCTCACGAATTGAACCCGCCGCTACGGATGGTGATGGCAGCATTTAATCGGTTTGTGCGATCGCCAATTACAGGCAAATTCGTCTTTAACCGCATCCGTCAAAAAGCCCAAATTCGCCGTACTCTCTACCAAGTTTACCGCGATCGGCAAGCCGTCACCGATGAATTAGTCGATTTACTTTATACTCCCTCTTGCGACCCAGGAGCGCAACAAGTTTTTGCCTCCATTCTCACAGCCCCTCCTGGCCCAAGTCCAGAGGAACTATTGCCCAAAGTCGAACGTCGTCTATTAATAATTTGGGGTGCTGACGATCCCTGGACACCAATTACCGGGGCAAAGATTTACGAAGAGGCGCGTGAGAATGGCAAAGAAATCAAAATTGTTGCCATTCCCAATGCCGGTCATTGTCCCCACGATGAGGTTCCAGATGTTGTCAATGCCCAGATTGTCGATTGGCTAGCGCAAAGTTAATAATTTCCCGCCTAGACGCAAAAACGAGAGCAAAATGTCCGTTACAAGAATAACTTTGTGCCTATGTACCTTAGTCCAAATAGTAGTCTGTCAAGAAATAATTGATGAGTAGAGATTGTTCGTAGTTGGTGCTGTCTTCGCTAAAGGTCAAACTACAAACCGATTAAATTTAACTTGGCAGAATAGTAGGGCAGAAATGCGATTAACAATCTGGGTGAGTAACTTTTACTTTTTTATTGCACTTTGAAAAAATCAAACTCATTTGGTGAATGTAATGGAGCTTGATGTGCGTAATGGACATAAAGGGGCAATTCCCTTAAGTCACCATCCAGATTTTTCTCAACAAGGCTATCAAGTCATTAGCGAACTAGGACGCAACAGAGAAGGGGGACGCATTACTTATTTAGCTAATGTCCTCAACTCTAATCAACAAGTGGTGATTAAAGAGTTTTGTTTTGCTACTGACTCTGCTTCCTGGTTAGGTGCGAAAGCATATCAGCGTGAAATTGAAATTTTGCAACAACTGAATCATTCCCGCATCCCTCGTTATGTAGCTTCTTTTGAAATGCCAGGGGTTTTTTATATAGTTCAGGAATATAAAAATGCTCCATCATTAGGGTTAAGACGTAGCTTTTATCCTGAAGAAATCAAGCAAATTGCTCTGTCAATCTTAGAAATTTTGGTTTATTTGCAAAAGCAAGTTCCGCCAATTATCCATCGGGATATTAAACCAGAGAATATTTTGGTTGATGAGCAACTAAATGCTTATCTTGTTGATTTTGGTTTAGCTAGGATAGAAGGTGCCAAAATAGCTCTTAGCAGCTTCGTAGCAGGAACCCCAGGTTTTATACCACCAGAGGAACAGTTTGGTGATTCCCTCAGCAAAGCGTCAGACTTGTATAGTTTAGGAGTAACACTGATTTGCTTACTTACTAATACTCGTCCTGTTGATATTGGTAAGTTAATTAATGATAACTATTGCTTTGATTTCCAGAAATTAGTTCCCCAAATCAGTCCAAGTTTTAAGTCATGGTTGATGAAAATGGTGGAACGTAACCGCAAACGTCGCTATGCTAATGCCTCTGTTGCTTTAAAAGCACTTAAGCCAATTGAGGTTGTTGGTACTGATACTGGGATAAATACTTTAGTCAGAACAATCAAACCTAGAAAACAAGCTACAGTGCTGGGGCTAGCTACCGTTGTTACACTGGCTACGGTAGGGGCAACTTTGATGATTTCTCAGCCGGGTAGTGCAGTCAAGCAATTGCTGAAAGCTACAGAATGTCAAAGCTTTGACTTAAACGCAAATTGCCAAGAAAAAACCGGAGATTAAGATGAGTGCGGACGGAAGTTTATGAACGAGTAGATTTTGGGAATTATAGATTAACACTTGAGATTATAAATTTGCTCACAAGATTGAACGCTATAGCCTTAGCGATCGCTGCTATTAACCCATCTGATTGGTAAGGCTTTCAATCTTAAAGTAAGTTAAGGTGACATCTGCGTTGCTTAAATCAAACGTGTTAAAAATCCCAGATAATTCGTCAAAGGTACTTGCGGATGATAAACCTTAAAAGACTAAAATTTTTGCAAAAACTTCAACCAAAAATTCTAGTTTTTACATTTGGAGCATCTTTATTACCAGTTTTTGTTTTGAGCAGTGCAGTTTGGCAATTAGTAGAGCAACCACTTATTGAACTAGAAAAAACTCGACTTGACGATCAAGTTTTAGCTTTTCGTGGATATACAGCTGCTACAGAAAAAGGACTGAGTAACTTAATTTCTAGTTATGCTAATTGGACTGATTTGTATAATGCGGTTCAAAGTTCAAATCGAGAGTGGATAAAAAAAGAAGTTTCTACTCAACTATTATTCACCACTGATCTGGATGTAGTGAAGGTGATTCAATCCCCAAATAAAGAGATTCTTGGCGAAGCTGGAAGTCAGATATTAAATCTCCCCATAGTACAAGCAAAAGTCAAAGATTTAAATAACCGGAATAAATCATCTCAGGAGTTAATTGATACAAAAACACAAGGATTAGTATTATTAGGAGGCTCACCGATTTCCCGCAGTGATGGAACTGGAAAGCCATTGGGAACTTTAATTGCAGGACAGTTAATGGATAAAGTATGGCTCCGACAATTTTTAAATTATTCGCAGCCGACAACCAGACTGGAAATAATTTCTTTAGATAGAAAGTTTTCTGTCTCTAGTAGTTCTGATTGGAAACCAGATATTTGGGAAAAAGCTTATTTTTCTTCTCAAATTTTACCAAATATTTCTCAAAAACGCTCAGTCTATCGGATTCAGCCAGATTGGGGATTAAATACAATTTATGCTCCCATATATTCTGCTAATAAGCCCATTGCCATTCTCAAGATCCAAATTGTAGCTAAATACTTTCAGGAGGCCAAGCTAACTCTTACGCGCTTATTTTGGCTTGGGTTAAGTTTAGCAGTGCTACTGTCGGTGTTAATTGCTCATTTATTAGCTCAACAAATTAGTAACCCAATTATTCAACTGGCAAAGCGTAGTAAAACTTTAGCAGATGGCGATTTGAGCAGCCCGATTCCTAATGTTAAAAATGGTGGTGAAATTGGGCAGTTGGCCAATGCTTACCAGGAAATGGCTAATTCTCTCACAATCCTAATCAACAATCTAGAGCAAAGGGTAGCGCAACGCACTCAAGAATTAGAACTAGCTCGTCAAACATTGGAAGAACGAGTGCAAGAGCGGACAGTAGAGCTTTTGCAAAAAAATCAGGAATTAGAGATTAAAACTGAACAATTACATACAGCTTTACATAATTTAAAAATGGCGGAATCGCAGTTAATTCAAACAGAAAAAATGTCCTCGTTAGCTAATATGGTTGCTGGGATCGCCCACGAAATTAATAATCCGATTAATTTTATCTACGCTAATGTTACCCACATCAAAAACTATACTCAAGATTTACTCAATCTCATCTATCTCTATCAGCAACGCTATTCAGATCCAGAGATTCAAACCTATGCAGAAAAAATTGAGCTTGATTACTTAATCGAAGATTTACCTCAAATTATAGCTTCTATGGACACGGGCGCTAATCGGATTCAAGAAATTATTTTATCTTTGAGAAACTTTTCTCGCCATGATGAAGCCGAGATCAAAAGAGTTAACATTCATGAAGGAATTGATAGTACTTTATTGCTGCTACAGCATCGTCTTAATCCTCATCATGATTGTCCAGTTATCCAAGTAATTAAAGAATATGATAATTTTCCTTTAATTGAGTGTTATTCTCGACAAGTAAATCAAGTATTTATGCATATTTTAGTCAATGCGATAGATGCCCTAGAATTAGATCAAAAACAGTTAGATAAAAAAATTATAATTCAAACTACAAATACTGAGAATAGTCTAATCATCAAAATTATTGATAATGGCGCAGGTATAGATAATAAAAATATTTCCCAAATCTTCGATCCCTTTTTCACTACTAAATCTGTTGGCAAAGGTATAGGTTTAGGTTTAACTGTTTGCTACGAGATAATCCAAAAACATCAAGGAAATATTCAAGTTGTTTCGCAATTAAATAGGGAAACAGAAGTCATTATTCAATTACCATATTTGCTCCCAAAAAAGTGTTAATCCTGATGCTAGCTGTAGCGAATTGCAAACAAACCACATTCTTTATAAATAAGCTGTAAATCTTATAATTCTTACAAATAGGCATTTTTAGAAAAGCTGCCGCTACAATAAAGGCAAAGACGTTGAGGTTAAACTAACCTAATGTATGTACCTGAAACAAACCCAAAGATCCCAATACCTTCACCAAGCCTTTACGAAACTGATTTTTACGCTTGGACACAGGAACTAGCCCGCCGCATCTTGTTCATTGGCAGGCAAATTTTTTAGTTTGGCGCTTATTTTTTGCGCCAATGTCCTTCAACATGGGTTCCATCCTTACGACGATAACCTTGAACATAGACTTTTCCACTTGAGTTACTTGATGAATTACTGCCCCAGAAGTTAGTCGTAGTCCGTTGCTGGTTGGATGTACTGTTATCCCGATAATTATTAGTAGTTCGGTGTTGATTTACTTGTTTGAGTTTTTCCTCTTGCTGCGTAAGTGATGCATTAAGTAATTCAATCACTGCACCAAATTGATTTACTTGTTTGAGTTTTTCCTCTTGCTGCGGCTGTTCTTGTCTTAGTTTCTCTGCCTGTAGTTGCTGCTCTCTGTTGAGACGGTCTTCTTTCTGTTTCTCTAATCTCAAACGTTGCTCTCGCAGGCGAAGTCTCTCTTTTGCACGTTGCTCTTTCTTGCGCTCTTCTTCTTGGCGTTTCCAGTCTCTCAATAATCGCTCCCAATCCTCCAAACCTAACTGGGGATTCTTGATTGGAGGCTGAGATGTTTCCCAACAAAAGCTATAAGCCTCAGTTTCAAAGTTAGCACCAACGGAACTAAACGTAGATTGATTTAGCTTTTGACTATTTACTTGAACTTGTTGAAGGATAAAGTTTGGCAACGATGGAACCAGACCAAGTTCAGGCTGCTTTTTTCCAAAAAGTCCTTCAAAAAAACCAACTTTTGAAGGTTTAGGAATTGCGCTTTCAAGAACCCAAAGTTTGACTGTCTTATCCCAGCTACTACTTACAAGTACCTGATTATTAAAACAAAAAGCGACTGAGCTCACTCCTGCTGAGTGAGCAGGGAAAGAGGAATCTAGAGTACCTGTTGTCAGATTCCAAATCTTGACGTAGCCATCATCGCCACCGCTTACGAGAAACTGACCATTAGAACTGAAACTTAGACTACGTACACTACTTGAATGCCCTTGAATATAGCATTTAGATAATCCAGTTTGCATATCCCACAGAATGATATCCCCATCATCATCACTGCTTGCAAGAATTTTTCCATCAGGGCTGAATACAACTACACGTACATCTTTTGAATGGGTTGAAAATGAGAAAATCTCATCATGCATATTAGTTCTCCAAATCTTGACTTTATGATCGCAACCACCACTCGCAATCAATAAACCATCAGGACTAACAGAAACAGACTGCACGTAACTTGAATGTCCTCGAAGGGTTTGAATCTCCTTCCTTTCTTTCAAACTAAAAATTTTAACTGTATTGTCATCACTTCCACTTACAATAAAGTCATAAATTGGAACCACAGCGACTGCCGTCACGGGTTGAGAGTGAGTGGTAAAAGTTAATAATTCCTGAGATGTTCTCAAATCCCAAACTCTAATGGTGGCATCATCGCCACCGCTAATCAAACCATTTCCTTTGGAAGTAAAGGTAATGGAGCGAACAGATTTTGTATGTTCAAACGGATAGGTCAAAAGTTGACCATTATTGAGATCCCATAATCTAATTGTATTGTCATCGCTGCCACAAGCAATAATTTGGCGGCTTGGATTTATGGATAGGCAGCGCACACCACCGAACCAACTAGAGTCACCATTGAATGTGTGAGCTGGATACCATGATTGATTCATAAGCTCCTGCAACCTTTCTGCGGTTTAGACAACTGAGTTATTTGATCAGTATTCCCAAGATTCTCAAGCTATCTAACGTAGGTAAAATAAAATTTTGATCCAAATCGGGTATCTAATCTGCGGGGCATTGTTTTACGGTCATGGCTGACGAGGATACGTCTTTGCTGTGCTGCGATCGCTAATACTTCAGAATCTTTTACACCTTCTAATCCAGCAGCCAAGGCTGTTTGGAAGTCAATGGTGGGTTCTTGTCGCAGAACTCCC
>JBBSCU010000059.1:0-23382 GCA_038249935.1 Chroococcales cyanobacterium | reverse complement strand
CGCAGATAATTTGTACATCCTTTCTCTATTCTTTATGATGATGAAACCGAATTCCTAAAAAGATGTCATAAACAAACTCAAAAAAGTCCTTTTTCTGTAACAATCCTGAAGTTTGATAACATCCTTTTTCATCTAACAGGGGTTTCATGAGGTAATAGCTGGGCTGATAATTGTACCAAGGAATAGAAGGCCACAGATGATGAACTAAGTGGTAATTCTGTCCCATAATTAGAATATTCAGAACTGGGTTAGGATAGACGCGAGCATTTTTCCAGCGATCGCGCTCCGCAAAAGGACGATGGGGCAAATAGTCAAAAAATAATCCCAGTGCTATCCCCACCACAAAAGCCGGTATGAACCAAAAATTGAGAATGTAACCTAAAAAGTTATATTGCACTGAAATATAAACAATTACACCAACAAACAAACGGCTAATAAACCATTCTAATAGCTCAGATTTACGCCACAGTCGCCGTTGAAAGAAAAACACCTCGTGGTACAAAAAGCGCACCGCAATCAGCCACAGAGGCCCGCCTGTAGAAACATAATGATCTGGGTCGTCTTTAGGATGATTGACATATCTATGATGCTGTAAATGCACCCGCGTAAACACTGGAAAAGCAAAAGCTAGCATCAACGCACTGCCATGCCCTAATATCGCATTAATCGCCCGGTTACGATGGGCAGATTGGTGACAGGCATCGTGAATTACCGTCCCAGCACAATGCAGAGCAATTGTGTTAACGCTAAAGCATAGCCAGTGCGGCCATTCCCAAAGCCAGTAACCAAAGTTAGATAACACCAGCATTGTCACAGATGCGAAAAACAGCAGTAGCGTGGGATTGAAATCACCAGGAGGCGCTAAAAATTCCTTGGGCGGGATTGTCAGTGGCTTTTGTGCCTCCAATGTAATCATTTTTGACATTGACTCCTTTTTTACCAAACACTACGAATATACGATGAACATTAGGAAATAATAAAGTTTTGTATAGCAATATTTATCTCCAGCTTTGCATATCAGCAGATGAATAACGCTATGATTCCAGACGAAGACTAGTTTTTACTGATAAGTGGGATATGACAATTGGCAAGAAGTTGATTGAATAAACTCCTTTGTGGGGAGGATGGAGACAAGATTGATCCACTTTGTCTAGTCTATCTCATAGCCCCCACTCTCCCATAAACCCTCGCTAACTGCTTATATCTATTGATATAGCAGTGACTGAAAAGGAGATGCCATTTAAGATACGATGACTTCCCAGATAGCTCCCTAACTTCAGCCCATATGCAATTAAGAGATTCTCTGCGCCGGACAAAAATTGTCGCTACTATTGGCCCCGCCACTAGCAGTCCTGAAATGCTCAAGGCAATTATTGAAGCGGGAGCCACAACGCTGCGGCTAAACTTCTCCCACGGAACTCATGCCGACCATCAGCGGAGTATTCGTTTAATTCGGCAAACCGCCTTTGAATTAAATCAACCAGTGGCTATTCTCCAAGACTTGCAGGGCCCAAAAATTCGCTTGGGGAAGTTTGACAACGGGTCTATCGTTGTGGCAAAAGGCGATCGCTTTACCTTGACAAATCGTCCAGTTGTAGGTATGCAGGAAATTAGCTGCGTCACCTACGATTATTTAGCCCAAGAAGTTCCGGTTGGCGCAAAAATCCTCCTTGATGATGGACGAGTCGAAATGGTCGTGGAGGAAATTAACCGCGACAAAGGTGATTTGCATTGTCGGATCACAGTGCCTGGTAAACTTTCTAACAACAAAGGCGTAAACTTCCCCGGCGTTTACCTGTCAGTTAAGGCAATGACCGACAAAGACCGAGAGGATCTAACGTTTGGTCTAGATCAGGGTGTAGATTGGGTGGCACTTTCCTTTGTCCGCAATCCCCAGGACATGATCGAAATTAAAGAGTTAATTTCCAGTACAGGTAAGCAAGTTCCAGTCATTGCCAAAATTGAAAAGCACGAAGCCATTGAACAAATGGAGGCGATTCTGGCTTTGTGTGATGGCGTGATGGTTGCCAGAGGCGACTTAGGAGTGGAATTGCCGGCGGAGGATGTTCCCGTACTCCAAAAGCGACTAATTGCCACAGCAAATCGCTTGGGAATTCCCATCATCACCGCCACCCAGATGTTAGACAGCATGGTGAGCAATCCCCGTCCCACTCGCGCTGAAGTCTCGGATGTGGCAAATGCAATTTTAGATGGCACAGACGCGGTGATGCTCTCCAATGAAACCGCTGTGGGCAGCTACCCAGTAGAAGCTGTGGCGACAATGGCACGGATTGCCGAGCGAATGGAGCAGGAGGAAGCCCAACACTTAAACTTACGTTCTTCCAGAGATGCCCGGCGCTCCATTCCCAATGCTATTAGTCAAGCTGTCGGTCAAATTGCCGAACAACTAGGTGCAGCGGCAATCATGACCCTAACCCAAACAGGAGCAACAGCTCGCAATGTCTCCAAATTTCGTCCTCAGACACCAATTTTGGCAGTAACACCCCATGTGAATGTAGCGCGGCAGCTACAGATGGTATGGGGAGTCAAACCGCTGTTGGTGCTAGGATTACCTTCCACTGGTCAGACATTTCAAGCTGCGATCAACGTGGCTCAAGAGCTGAAGTTACTGTCTGAGGGAGATTTAGTAGTGATGACTGCTGGTACACTCCAAGGAATTTCCGGCTCCACAGATTTGATTAAAGTAGAGGTAGTGACGGCAATACTAGGTCACGGAATTGGACTGGGGCAAGGTTCAGTGAGTGGTCGCGCTCGGGTGGCTAATACTAGCATGGATGTTAGTAACTTTAATCCCGGAGATATTTTGGTGGCAACCCGCACTAACGCTGATTTTGTCGAGGCAATTCGGAAAGCTGCCGGAATTATTACTGAAGATGAAAGTCTTACAAGTCACGCAGCAGTCATTGGCTTACGTCTCGGTGTGCCAGTGATTGTGGGCGTGAAGCAGGTAACGCAGGTGATTCGGGATGGGGCGATTATAACGCTGGATATGCAACGGGGTTTAATTTACTCTGGGGCAGTGAGAACGCATTAGGATTGGGGATAGAAGAAGGGAATAGGCTACAGGCTAAAGGTTACAGGTTACAGAGGACAAATTATTCTCTATCACCTGTACCCTGTCATACCATTTCACGAAAACCTTGATACACATAGATTTCTCGTAGGGGCATGGCATTGCCATGCCCCTACCAACGTAGTTGTATCATTATTAAAGTGAAATGGTATCACCTGTCACCTTTTCCCTTGATCAAACAGTTACGATCGCAACCCCAAGCCATCCAACGAAGTTTTGCTGCTGGGTGGAGTCAGGATGCTCTACAGGTTTTACCTGATATCGAGTGGGATGTGGTGATGCTAAAGTAATGGAATAAGTATGCAGTTCGTCTTGATGAAAAACTGTGACTTGAATGGTGTCATTTGGTTGGTAATCTTTCAGGCGATCGCTTAAGCTACTTCCCATTACTTTAATCCCATCAATTGCTAGTAACTCATCACCTGCATCAATTCCCCCTACTTGTGCAGGTGAACCCGCCTCCACAAATTTAATCGTCTCCCGCCCATTCTCTGTATGTGTTTTCACACCCAAATAAGGTTCTTCCTGTTGATCAGCTACCAACTGTAAGCCAAAAGGTTCTAAGTACTGATTCAAGGGCAAATCGTCAGTGCCATCAATGTAGCGTTTAAAGAAATCAGTTAAATCGATTCCGGCAACAGATTCTATAACTTCCTGCAACTGTTCTGGGGTATAGCCAATTTCAGCTTGCCCAAATTGCTGCCACATTTTCAGCATCACGTCATCAAGCGATCGCTGATTGTCGTGACTAGAGCGAATCAGTAAATCCAGTAACAACGATACCATTTCTCCTTTTAAATAGTAGGAAATTTGAGAATTGCCGCTATTGGCATCTGGGCGATAGAGTTTAATCCAAGCATCAAAACTCGACTCGGAAACAGATTGTACCTTGCGCCCTGGTGTCGTTTCATATCTGGTAATTTCTTTGCTTAAGTTATTTAAATACGACTTAGCATCATAAATTCCCGCCCGCAAAGGAATTAATAAGTCGTAATAACTAGTAGTCCCCTCACAAAACCACAATGATGGTGTGTAGTTTTCCTGGTCGTAATCAAAAACTTCTAATGCTTTTGGACGAATTCGCTTGACATTCCACAAGTGAAAGAACTCGTGTGCCACTAATTGCATAAAGCGATCGTATTTATCTTGAGCGCGAAACCCAAAATGCTGGTAAATTAAAGAGCAAGAATTTTTATGCTCCAAACCACCAAAAGCTTGGCTAAATAAATGTAGCAGAAACACGTATCGTTGATATGGCAAACCGCCGAACATCTGCGCTTCTACCTGAACAATTTTTTGGATATCAGCAATCATCTGCTGGGCTTGGAAATTACCTTGTCCCCAGATTGCCAGTTCATGGGGTTTTCCCAAAACCTCAAATTGATACAATTGGTGGCGACCAATCTCAAAGGGAGTATCAACAAGAGTATCAAAATCGCTAGCCAAGAAAGTATTTTTTTCTTCACCAACGGGTGGTAGGGCAGTAGTTACCAGCCATTCCGGGCGTGGTGGTACGATGGTGATGCGAATTGGTTGCTTCTCCCAGCCCGGTATTCTAAAAAATAGTGCCGCACCGTTAAAATAACCGTGGGTAATATCCAAGTGATTTGTCCGCACCGATAATTCATTCGCAAAAACGCGATAACGTACAGTTAATTCTGAAACACCTATGTTATCTACCTGCCAGTGATTTTTACTGACCTTTCGCCAAGGCAAAGGCTTATTCTCTGCAAAAGCCCCAAAATCCTGTAAATTCTTGGCGTATTCCCGGATTAAGTAGGAACCGGGTGTCCACACCGGCAGTTTTAAATCGAGAATCGGCGAGGGGTAATCCACCAGGCGTAAAGTCACCTCGAACAGATGGTTTTCTGGTTGGGACATTGCCACCAGGTAATGAATCGTTGGACTGGTTTCCTGGAGGTAGGTGTTGGGACGAGGTGCTGTTACTTCAATCATCTGGTGTGCTGAGTTGTCGATGGGTAATTTTTCCCATCATGACAAATTTGCCTTTGAATTTTTAACTTTTATTTGCTGCGGCTGGTAGTCAGAATCAAGTTTATTAAAGATAGTGCATATTTCGAGATGATTTTTCACCACAAACTTGAATGCATCACTAAATACCACGATGCGTTAGGTTAAAGCCGTAATGCACTCTATTTTATCTGTCAAAATTTAAACCTTTGCAACAAATGCTCTGACACATATAAAAAACCCTTGAGCATTTCTTGCAAATGTAGAAGCAGTTTAAGCAAATACTTGATGCTTTGCAACAAATACTCCTCCATGTATAAGAAACGTTTAAGTTTTTCCAGCAAACATATAAGTCGTTGCAACAAATACTTAATACTTCGCAACAAACACTCTTCCATGTATAAGAAACGTTTAAGTTTTTCCAGCAAACATATAAGTCGTTGCAACAAATACTTAATACTTCGCAACAAACACTCTTCCATGTATAAGAAACGTTTAAGTCATTGCAACAATTGTTGTAACGAGCTGATGAATTGATTTACTACCGGAAATCTAAAAATAATCTACGTGAAATTAACTAAATTTTTATGAATGCGATATCTACGATGGGAGTATACAACACTTCCTGCTGCTATAAGGTACAGATACTTGTGATGCTATTAGTAGTTTGTCAAGCTAGTAATGAAAAGTTTGTAGTAAGCACTTTAGTGCTTAGAAAATAAGGACTGAAGTCCTTACTACGAACTTTCTTACCCATCAATTTAAACTTGACAGACTATTAACACAGATAAACAATAATTCGATTAATTAGTGTACCTCATAACTTCGGGAAGTGCTGTATGCAACACCTCTTTGCTGTATTTTCCTGTGAGAATCAAACATATTTTTGTATAAAGCACTACTGTAAATTTAGTAACAGAAATGCTTCAAGGTACGTCGTAAAAGAAATTCCAGCGTTTTAGAGCGAGATAAGCGCCCTGTTGAAAGTTTACAATCTATCAACGTAGAACTTGACTTGGGCTAAAAATATTAAATTTAATGGAAGATTTAATAAAGCACGAGGGGTGTACGCTACCTAGATGGGAATGCGTCAACAGAGGACTTAACCAATGGGATATGTAATTGCAACTGCAAATATGAAAGGTGGCGTTGGTAAAACCACCCTCACCGTCAACTTAGCTACCTGTTTAGCTAAAAATCATGGTAAGCGGGTACTTGTCCTTGACTTAGACACCCAAATTAGCGCCACACTCAGTCTGATGTCGCCTTTAGATTTTGCTAAACGTCGTAAACAAAGTAAGACATTTAGGTATCTAATAGACGAAGTTATTAATCCAAATCCACAAGCAAAACTGACAATTAAAGATATCGTTCAATCTGAGGTTTGTAATCTTCCAGGACTAGATTTATTACCAGGAGATATCGACTTGTATGATGAATTTGTTGTATCAGAAATGCTGCATCAACAAGCAACTGCTTTGGGTGAACAGGACTTTGAAATGATTTGGAATCGCTTTGAAAGAGTTCTGATCAATAACATTTTAAAGCCAGTCCGTCAAGAATATGATTTTATTCTTCTCGATTGTGCACCTGGCTATAATTTATTGACTCGTAGCGCTTTAGCCGCCAGCGATTTTTACATACTTCCTGCTAAACCAGAACCCTTATCTGTAGTGGGTATTCAACTGCTGGAAAGACGCATTGCCCAATTAAAAGACAGTCACGGACATGAAACCAAAATAGATATAAAAATGCTGGGAATTGTATTTAGTATGTCCAATGCTAATATGCTCACTGGCAGATACTATAAACAAGTAATGCACCGCGTTGTTGAAGATTTTGGTGTAGAAAAAATTTGTAAGGTACAAATACCAGTTGATGTCAATGTTGCTAAGGCTGTTGATAGTTTTATGCCAGCTGTTTTAAATGCTCCTCAATCAGCTGGTTCAAAAGCGTTCTTTCAGTTAACTCAGGAGTTGTTGCAAAAGCTACAGTAAAGCTAAACCATTCGTAAATAACAAGATCCCCGACTTCTCAAAGAAGTCGGGGATCTTAACCTTTAGATTTTCAGATATCAAACCCTCCCAGACATATGATCACGTCCGTTGTGCGCCCGGTTGCCCATTTTCGACTACAAAGGAAGCTAGGGTGCGGACAGAGGCATTTAGGTCAATTATGCTTGATACAACACGATAGTCAGTTTGCCAGCGTTGTGGGGTTAGGTTGCAACGAACGTAGCCCCGGAAGGCACCGTCAAAGAACTTGGTATGGGGATTCTTGGGGAGAGCAGCTTGAACTGGAGCGATGAATTGGATCGGAAAATCAGAACTAATTGAGGTTCCTACGAACTCAGTGCCGACTGTGGCTGAGTTTGGGTTAGAAAAGTCAAGCTTCAGGTCGTGTACCCAACTAGAGTGGATGTCTCCGGTAATCACCACTGGATTGGAGGGTTGGCGCTGGTTTAGAAAATTCAGGAGCCGGTTACGTGCAGCTACATAGCCGTCCCACTGATCCACGTTGAAAACACCTGGCCCTGCTCCAGCATTAAAATTGTACTCGCCTAGCATGGTCTGTTGAGCAATGACATTCCAGCGCGATCGCGATTTTTCTAACCCTTTTTGTAGCCACTGCTCTTGTTCTAAGCCGGTCATGGTAGCATTGGGGTCAAAAGCTTCGGCGCAACGAGGTTCAATTGCATCATTGCAAGGTTGGTTAGTGCGGTATTGTCTGGTATCTAAGACGTTGAACTCAGCTAAATTACCGAAAGTTAATCGCCGATAAAGCAGCAAGTCTGCACCATTGGGCAGCGATGACTGACGTAGCGGCATATGTTCATAGTAAGCTTGGTACGCATTGACTCGCCGCTCCTTAAAAGCCTCTGGGGTTTGGTTGTCTTCGGGAATTAAGTTGGCGTAGTTGTTGTCAACTTCATGATCATCCCAAGTGACTATCCAGGGAAAGTTAGCATGAGCAGCTTGGAGATTTTGGTCGCCCTTATACAAGGCGTAGCGGTTGCGGTAGTCAGCAAGGCTGAGGATTTCTGGACTATTGTGCTGGCGTGGCCTACCAGCTTGTGGCCCATCCTCGTAAATGTAGTCACCAAGATGAACAACTAGATCCAAATCTTCATCAGCTAAATGGCGATAAGCTGTATAGTAACCATTTTGCCAGTCTTGGCAGGAGACAAAAGCG
Source organism: Chroococcales cyanobacterium (assembly GCA_038249935.1). Classification (GTDB taxonomy): domain Bacteria; phylum Cyanobacteriota; class Cyanobacteriia; order Cyanobacteriales; family Nostocaceae; genus Nostoc. Next base: position 15,125 of record JBBSCU010000059.1, on the reverse strand, counting down.
AAGTTCAGTTGTTTGGTGTAACTATGTAATGCCGCAGCTGTACGAGTTCGCCCAATGGGGCTAACTTCATTACCTACTTTAAATTGATACCAATACCAACGCTCAGGTTCCAGTCCCCGGACATCAACGTGTACCGAGTGTCCCAGTTGTGGAGTTGCGAGGGTTCTCCCGCGTTGCACCACTTTTCTCATGTTTTCGTCTAGAGCAATCTGCCACTGTACTACAACATTTCTTTGTGGCATTCCGCCTCCATTGAGCGGATCGGGGGCTAGTCGCGTCCATAACACAACGCCATCGGGCAAAGGATCACCAGAGGCGACACCAAGACTGAAGGGATAGTTAGAAAACCTCGATCTTGCTAGTGCTGGATGTAATTGGCTAGTTACAGCTAACCCTGTTAAGAATCCAGTGCCTAACAAAAAACTCCGCCGTTTAATCGGATTTGATAGCAAGCGATCGCCATCCATAAGTTCCATATTATTAACCCCTAATTAAAAACATTTCTTTGCAGCAGACAAACAAGCGTGCCATTCTCAACAGTGGACTGAATTTATTCCTTTCCAGTTTGATCAAGCAAGCGTAATGAACTTACCAACCTACAATCAAGTGAAGATTAAGATAATGTTAAAACAATTTTTTAATATTGGTTTAGCTACGCACATCGTAGCGATCGCACCAGATCAAAAATGCTAGAATCGCTTTAACACAAATGCTTTCAGAGGAGGCGGCGTGGAAAAAATAGAATTACAACTCGACAAAAAAATCCTTGAGAAAGCAATAGCTTTGGCAAAGTCGCGCCATTGTGACTTGTCAGAATTGATTGCATACGCAATTGAACAACTGACAGTCATAGAACCACCAAAAGACCGGTTGTTAGGATTATTCGCTGATGATCCTGAGTCAGTAGATGAGATGCTAGAAGAAGTAATGAAAGATCGGGCAGCACACCCACTAAATCAGCGCTTTGGATAAAGTACTAATTGACACCGATATTTTTAGTCAGTGGCAATATCTCGCATTATGAGCGGATTCAATCACTGGGTTACAACCTGAAACTGGATAATTGGCGAATATAAACACTCTTTTGCTTAGAACAGGGCAAAATAAAGACAAGTAAGAGCGATTCTACCAAGCGCTACCCTCCATGAGCTATTGCCTTAATCCCGGTTGTTCAAAGCCTGAAAATCCTAATGATGTGAAGTTTTGCCGGACTTGCGGTTATAAGTTACTCCTCAAAGAACGCTACCGCGCCATCAAACCAATTGGACAAGGTGGTTTTGGCAAAACCTTCTTAGCTGTAGATGAAGATAAACCCTCAAAACCGCGCTGTGTAATTAAGCAATTTTATCCCCAAGCCCAAGGCACTAACACTCTTGCAAAAGCCGTGGAGTTGTTTAACCAAGAAGCAGTGCGGTTAGATGAATTGGGCAAACATCACCAAATTCCCGAACTACTGGCATATTTTACTCAAGATGACCGACAGTATCTTGTACAAGAATTTATCGACGGGCAAAACTTAGCCCAGGAGTTGGCACAGAAGGGTGCTTTGAATGAGATACAAATCCGGCAACTATTGAATGATTTATTGTCAGTTTTGCAATTTTGTCATGGGAAACAAGTTATTCACCGCGATATTAAGCCAGAAAATATTATTTTACGTGGGAAAGATAACAAATTAGTTTTAGTAGATTTCGGTGCGGCTAAATCTACCACTGGCGCTGCCTTAAATCAAACTGGTACAAGTATTGGTAGTCCAGAATATGTTGCACCTGAACAAATGAGAGGTAGGGCTGTTTTTGCCAGCGATATTTATAGTTTGGGTGCTACTTGTGTTAATTTATTGACGGCGCGATCGCCTTTCGATTCTTATGATATTAATAATGATCGGTGGGTTTGGCAGCAATACTTGAAAACTCCCGTCAGCGATGAGTTGAGTCATATTCTCAACAAAATGTTAGAAAGTATCCCAATTCGGCGTTATCAAACAGTAGATGAAGTTCTCAATGACTTAAATCAACACTCACAAGTAGCAGCTACGCCAGCGATAACGGCAAAACCTGTTCCTCAACCCCTGACTACTTCTCCATCCACATTTGTCACCCAATCTCCCAGTCAAGTTGAGAAAGAATTAGAGGAAATGAAAACGCAATTTCTCAGTAGTCCTAAATCTCAACCCAATAAAATACAATCGCCAAACCCAATCTCTCAGCCTTCTACTAAAAGCAAAATAGACGAAGAATTAGAAGAATTAAAAGCTAAATATCTTGGTAATAACAACCCCTAATACCATCTCAGATCCCAAAGACGTTTCAGATCCCAAAGACGCGATAAATCGCCGTCTCTACGAAGGACTGATTATTGTAAAGACGGCGATTTATCGCGTCTCTTGCCTTAACCGAACAGTAGAATTACTATTATCCTCCTCTCTTCCTCTGCGTTCTCTGCGCCTCTGCGGTTCGTTAAAAAAAAGTGGCTCTGAGTTTCAGAGCCACCGCTAAATCTGTATTTTGAAACTGACTAACCTTTCACAACATCCTGATGCAGAGGTGCGACAATTTACTTCTCGGCTTCAGCAATTGGTACCCATTCAGTGTGGAAACTTCCGGGCTTATCAAGACGCAGGTAAGTATGTGCGCCAAAATAATCGCGTTGGGCTTGAGTTAGATTTTGAGGCAAGCGATCGCGGCGATAGCTGTCAAAATAATCTAAGGATGCACTAAATGCGGGTACTGGAATTCCCAGCGTTGCAGCTGTCGCAATCACTTCCCGCCAAGCTGTTTGTCTATCGAGAATTGTCTGCTTAAATTCAGGAGCTAATAACAAGTTAGGTAAAGCTGGATTTTCGCTAAAAGCCTTCTTAATCTTATTCAAAAAGCGAGCGCGAATAATACAGCCACCTTTCCAAATCCGCGCCAATTCACCCAGATCCAAATTCCAGTTATATGTCTTAGAAGCTGTAGATAGCAGCGCCATCCCTTGAGCGTAAGAACAGATTTTGGAACAATAGAGAGCATCGCGGACTTTGTTGATAAAGTCCTTAGTTTGCCCATCATACTTGCCGCTGGGGCCTGTGAGGACTTTCGATGCTGCTACCCGCTCCTCTTTAATCGAAGATATAATCCGGGCATTAACTGCTGCGGTAATTGTGGGAATAGCGACTCCCAATTCCAACGCAGTCTGCACAGTCCAGCGCCCAGTTCCCTTTTGACCGGCTGCGTCCACAATCAAATCCACCAAAGGGAGATTTGTTTCTGGGTCAATGTAGGGGAAGATATTGGACGTAATCTCAATCAAAAATGAATCGAGTTCATCGGTGGTGTTCCATTCAGCAAACACATCATGTAGCTGATTATGGTCTAATCCAGCAACATTTTTCAGCAAGTCGTAGGCTTCAGCAATTAGCTGCATATCGCCGTACTCAATGCCATTGTGTACCATTTTGACGTAGTGACCTGAACCACCAGGGCCAATGTAGGTTACACAGGGGCCATCATCGACTTGGGCAGCAATTTTGTTGAAAATAGGCGATAGAAACTCGTAAGAGCTTGTTGTACCTCCAGGCATCAGGGAAGGGCCATTCAACGCCCCTTCTTCACCGCCACTGACACCCATACCAAGATACCGAAGCCCAGCGGGTTCTAATTCCTGAGTGCGTCGTTCCGTATCTTCAAACCAAGAGTTGCCACCGTCGATAATGATATCGCCTTCGTCTAACAAGGGTTTGAGTTGAGCAATCACCGCATCTACTGGCTTACCAGCTTGCACCATTACTAGGATTTTGCGGGGACGTTCCAATGAAGCGACAAATTCTTCCAGAGTAAATGCGGCTTTGACGTTCCTTCCTGGCGCGCGCTGCGCCATAAACGCATCCGTTTTTTCGCGGGAGCGGTTGTAAACTGCAATTGGGAAGCCATTGCGCTCGACGTTGAGAGCGATGTTCTCGCCCATAACGGCTAATCCAATCACACCAAAGCTTTGTAGTGTCATAAAAAATTTCTGGCTAACTCTTGCAGATCCTTTACCTATAAGGGTAGTCTGAGATTTTGGCCAATCTCCTAAAGAAGACCTTAAGAGTTGATATAAATGACAAAAATCCACAACTAAGGCGGATAATTAATTTTAATTTGTATCTAAATCAACAATTGACTTGCAAAGTTTGCAAAATTGAAATAGTCAAAGGACGCAGTAAGGAGTAAGCAAATAATGCTGGCATTTGTCCTAGCTTTGGTGGTCGGTCTTGGTAGTTTAGCCATTTATGTAGCAGCTTTCTTCTTTCCCGAAATCCATCGTAAGAATGACTTTATCTGGAGTGGCGTAGGATTGTTCTACGCTTTAGTCTTATGGGTGTTTGCACCACGCCTATCTGGAGGTTTGCTGCTCGGTCATGTGGCTAGTGTGGCTCTTTTGGTCTGGTTTGGCTGGCAGACTTTATCATTACGTCGGCAATTGACCCCACTGGCACAACAAACCCCAGTACCCAGTCCTGAGATGGTGAAAACTGGCATTCAGGAACAGGTAAATAAGTTATCCCTTCAGGAACGGCTAGGTCAGTTGCAAAAAGGTCTTGGAAGTACCTTTAGTGGCGTGAAAGGCAAGGTGCAACAGACTGGGAGTAAAAAACCACCCACAACCCCTAAACCTGAAGACATTACCTCTGTTCTGGCAGAGCAACCTGCTGTTAAGATTATCGACAAAACTACTGTTACACCAGAACAATCAGCAGAGGAGACATTTACTACCGACACTGAAGTAAAAATCGAGAGTGTACCGGAAGCGATTCCCCCACATCCTCCATCTCCTGAATTGGTGGAAGCAGCGCAAGCAGATGCGGAGATTGAGGACAAGCAACCGATTCACGCAGAAGAAATTGCTCCAGATGCGGTACTTGCTCCCCCAGCAGAAGTACCACCGGAACAAATACCGCCAAATAATCAGGCTAGTTAAATCTAGTGAAACCCGACGTTAACCTGAGATGATGTTGGGTTTCACTCTAGTTGTTTTAATGTTTTGCTACAAATCGGCTGCAATAATCCTAGATAAATGATTAAGATTGGATGTTGCGATGCCTACGGCGGCAAGCTACGCAATATCTGCACCGATAATAGTTTTTAGCTTCTTGTGTAAGATAGTGTTCTAATTCTGGTGACAAGTTAAGGATTAGCGCCATATAGCGGTTCCCATTCAGATGCGGTACAACGTTATATCCCAAGTAGGGGCACGGCATGCCGTGCCCCTACGGGTGTACCTCACGTAAACGAGAACTGCTATAAGTTTTTTTGGAGTGGCATTATACATTTTATATTTGGTAACAAAAACCGTGATTTAGTGATGAAAATCGTGATTTAGTCATAAAAACCGTGATGTTAGTCATGAGAATCGTGATTTAATCATAAAAACCGCGATGTTAGTCATAAAAATCGTGATGTTAGTCATGAAAACCGCAATTTAATCATAAAAACCGCGATGTTAGTCATGAAAATTGCGATTTTGGTCACTATACCTTCAAATGCAAATCTAACTTTATCAACTATATGTTGCTGGTTTTTCCTCTGCTAATGCCTTCGCTAAAACAGCAGCAGCTTCAAAAGAATCATGTAAACCAAGATTTAGATGAAATTTTGGACTTGTATTAGAATTAAAAATTGGAAAATCAGGAGAGATTAGGTAATGAACCATTCTGAATGGAGAGTTAAAGTCTTAGGTGATTTCCGTTAATAAATCTACCGCCGTCGTTGGTTTCGGCTTCGCTCAACCAACTAAGAAATCGAGAGTTGAGCGAAGTCGAAACTCGTCAACCTGGGTATGTTCTTTGTCAGAAATCACCTTAGAAGAAGTGCAGCAAATCCCAGATGCTAAGTTAGCACAACTCTATGAGATGATTCACGGATTTCGACTTAGCTCAGAAACTAACAACCATAACGCTGCTATCATCCAGTTTGCAGGTTGCTGGAGTGAGATGTCAGATGAAGCATACGGCAATTTTCAGATGAGATTGCTATCCGTCGTCAGCAAGCATTTTCTGAAGCACTAGAGTTGCAAGATTGGAGTCAACCTTGACGTTGTTTGATTGCAATTAAAGTTACCATGTCGATTTTATGCAACGATCGCACTAGCATCAGAATAGAATAGCGATCGCAATACCATATAGCAGTTCTCGTTTACGTGAGGTACACCCGTAGGGGCACGGCATGCCGTGCCCCTACAACTTGGGCTATAACGTTGTACCGCATCTGAATGGGAACCGCCATATTCCCAGTTTTAGTTCCGTAGGGTGCGTCACGGCGCAAAATTAGTGTAAGGCTAAGTGCTTGTTATAGGCATCGCTCCCCAGATATTTACTAAACTAACGCCGTATGCAACTTTACTCTCAAACCTAACCCCCAACCCCTTCCCTACAAGGGAAGGGGAGCAGGAATCAAAGCCTCTCGACCTTTCGGGGAGAGGTTTGGAGAGGGGTTTTAAGAATAAGTCGCACATTGCGTAAACTAGCCAGAATTACCGAATATAATCATTAAAAAAGACATTAAAAATACTTAAGTGATTCACAACATGGCAACGATATCTAAACCTCGTCCATTTTGAAACCTTGAGTAGTGCGGGCATCTTGCCCGCTACTACCAGCAGGGAGCAAGATGCTACTACCAGCAGGGAGCAAGATGCTACTACCAGCAGGGAGCAAGATGCTCCCACTACTATGGGTCTCAAAATAGATGTGGTTTAACGTTCAGGTGACGATTTCTCTAGCTGAACTGGGTTTAGACGATGAGGAGTTGTACTGGTGACAGGGGTTAGTTTATCAAGAAAATCAGGCAAAAATACTATAATTTATGAGAAGCGTAATTTATCCTACTCCTAAAGACGCAAAATGGCAGATGTTTTGTTGGAACCACTTAAGGTGTTTTGTTCCTACTCTCACAACGACGAACCCCTAAAGGATGAACTGGCTAAACACCTGACTATGTTGGAACGGCAAGGTGTAATTTCAACTTGGCACGATCGCAAGATACCACCTGGAAGAGAATGGGATCAGCAAATTAATGAAAATTTAAATACAGCCGATATCATTTTATTATTAGTCAGTTCAGACTTTATATATTCTAAATACTGCTGGGATGTTGAAGTTACCAAAGCAATAGAACGCCACGAAGTTGGAGAGGCTTGTGTCATTCCAATTATTCTGCGAAACGTTGCTTGGCAATCGGCACCATTTGCTAAACTACAAGCTCTACCCAAAAATGCCCAACCTATTAAGTCTTGGAGTAATCAAGATGATGCATTCACAGATGTAGCTCAGGGAATAAAATTTGCTGCTGAACAACTAATTAAGGAGCGTGAACAAAAACGGGTAAGCAGGGAAGCTGCAATAGCTGAGTATCTTTATAAGGCGGAAGAATTTGCGTATGATGGCGAGATTTCTGTTGTGGAATCTGATATATTAAAAGATTTACAAGAAAACTTAAAATTAACAGATGCAGAAGCTAGTGCAGCCCGAGAAAAAGCATTAAAACCTTACGGTATATATAAGAAAAAGCTAGACAGATACAAGCAATACTTGACAAGGTTTGTAGACGAACAAGGATACCCATTGGGTGAAAAAGCTGAAGCTGATTTAAAGATATTCCAGAAACATTCTCTGCTTAAAGATGAAGATGTAGTTCGCCTAAAAAAAGAACAAGAGATAGAGTATCAAAAACGACAAGCAGAAAGATTACGCCAAGAACAAGAAACAGCCGAATCTCAAAGACAGCAAGCAGAAAGATTACGCCAAGAGCAAGAAACAGCCGAATCTCAAAGACAGCAAGCAGAAATATTACGCCTAGAACAAGAAACAGCCGAATCTCAAAGACGACAAGCAGAAAGATTACACCTAGAACAAGAAACAGCCGAATCTCAAAGACAGCAAGCAGAATTAAAAGAACGACTAAAAAGGGAATCATCTCCCCCAGGTATTCAAACTCAGACGTTTGAGTTTGACACCGCCACCCTAACCTCTAAATCAGCAGGATTTTTGGGTATGGGGAAAAGCTATGAAATTAACCGCAGTCGTGGACGCGCCGAGTTTTTTATAGAAAACTTGGGTAATGGTGTAGTTCTGGAGATGGTTGCAATTCCGGGCGGTAAATTTCTCATGGGTTCGCCAGAAAATGAGCCACAACGACGTGACTCTGAAAGTCCACAGCATTCTGTTACCATTCAACCCTTTTTTATGGGGAAATTTCCGGTAACTCAGAGTCAATGGACAGCAGTTGCCGCTCTTGGTAAAGTGAATATTGATTTAAATCCCGACCCATCCAATTTTAAAGGTGCTAATCGACCTGTTGAACAGGTTTCTTGGGATGATGCAATTGAGTTTTGCGCTCGACTATCTAAAATGACTGAGAAAACCTATCGCTTACCCAGTGAAGCCGAGTGGGAATATGCTTGTCGGGCGGGAACGACTACGCCGTTTTATTTTGGCGAAACGATTACAACGGATTTAGCGAATTACGACGGCAATTACATTTATAATTCTGGTTCAAAGGGTGAATATCGGCAGCAAACGACAGATGTAGGAAAATTTCCCGCTAACCCCTTTGGTTTATTTGATATGCATGGTAATATATGGGAATGGTGTCAGGATGAGTGGCACGAAAATTATAACGGAGCGCCAAAAGACGGAAGCGCTTGGTTAGTTAATAATAATATTTATCAGGAACATTTGTATCCCGTGCTGCGGGGCGGTTCCTGGTTCAATGATCCTGAGGACTGCCGTTCCGCGTTTCGCTTCGACAGCGACTCGCGCTACAACCACGACGACTTTTTTGGTTTTCGTGTTGTGTGCGCCGTTGGGAGGATTCTTCAGTAGCCCTTTATACTTTAGTTCTTTTTCCCTTTACTCTTGTTTTTTTATCCTTGTTGAGTGTAGCGAAGCGGAACGATCTAATTTTTTTTAGTTCTCTGATGAGTGATTTACCTACAATACAGCAGTTCTCGTTTACGTGAGGTACACCCGTAGGGGCACGGCATGCCGTGCCCCTACACCTTGGGATATAACGTTGTACCGCATCTGAATGGGAACCGCTATATATGTATTCTATTAGATAAACAATGCTGGAGAGACATTAAAAAATTCTCCTAATGCTTTTGCTTGCTCTTTACTAATTGATCTTTTCTCGTTCACCACTTCTGAAACAACTCCTTTAGAACCAATAATCCCTACTAAATCAGATTGTTTAATTTCCCTTGCTTCCATCAAGTGTTTGAGAATTGCATTAGGCGATGATGGCTCAATGGGATAATGTTTGTTTTCAAACTTCTCAATGAGAGTAACTAAAAGTTGTAGTATAGCAGTCTGCTCTGGAGTTCGCTCTTTACAAGCCATTAATTTCTCAACAGTTTCTAAAGTGCGATCGCATTCTTCTTGTGTAGTGATAACTTAATTGTTGAAACTCTACCAAAAGTTGACTGTAAGTAGTTGTATTAAAAGAAGTACTCATATTCCTTTGCATCTGCTTGGCGGCGACCTAGATCATGGCTTTATGCTATCTTCTATAATTGATCAAACCTGCACACCTAATTTTAGGCATGAGACTGTGACCGAATCAGGAAGTTACAAAGATACTGTCAACTTACCCAAGACTAACTTTGATATGCGAGCTAACGCCATCAAGCGGGAGCCGGAAATCCAGAAATTTTGGGAAGAAAATAAAATTTACGATCGCCTCTCCAAAAATAACCCCGGCGAATTATTTATACTACACGATGGGCCTCCCTACGCTAATGGCTCTTTCCATAGTGGTCATGCCTTAGGTAAAATTCTTAAAGATATTATTAATCGCTATCAACTGCTACGAGGGCGTAAGATTCGCTACGTTCCTGGTTGGGACTGTCACGGTTTGCCAATTGAGTTGAAAGTTTTGCAGAATATGAAGCCAGCAGAACGGCAAACCTTAACGCCTTTACAACTGCGGCAAAAAGCTAGACAATTTGCACTAGAAGCGGTGGCTGACCAAAGCAAAAGCTGTAAGCGTTTCGGGATATGGGGTGATTTTGAACATCCTTATCTGACTATGCAGCCGGAATATGAAGCGGCGCAAATTGGCGTGTTTGGTCAGATGTTTTTAAAGGGTTATATCTATCGCGGTTTGAAGCCGGTTCACTGGAGTCCGAGTTCTAAAACCGCTTTGGCTGAAGCTGAGTTGGAATATCCTGAAGGTCACGTTTCTCGCAGTATTTATGCAGCTTTTGGCGTTATAGGTTTGGCGGAGGGTGTAAAATCACTGTTGGGGGAATATTTGCCGGATTTGGGTGTGGCTGTTTGGACGACTACGCCTTGGACGATTCCGGGGAATTTGGCGGTGGCGGTGAATGGTGAACTTGATTATGTGGTGGTGTCACGCAGAGACGCAGAGGCGCAGAGAGGATTTGAGTATCTGATTGTGGCGGAGGAGTTGGTGGAGAGGTTGTCTACGACTTTGGGGGTTGAGTTAACGGTTAAGGCGACGTTTAAGGGGAAGGATTTAGAATATAGTACTTACCGTCATCCGTTGTTTGACAGGGAAAGTCCGATTGTTGTGGGTGGTGATTATATTACTACTGAGTCGGGGACTGGGTTGGTACATACTGCACCGGGTCATGGTCAAGAAGATTATATTGTTGGTCTGCGTTATGGTTTGGCTATCCTTGCGCCAGTGGATGACAATGGCAATTTTACCGAAGAGGCGGGAGAGTTTGCCGGGTTGAATGTGCTGGGTGATGGGAATCAGGCGGTGATTGATGCGTTAACTGCGGCTGGTTCTTTGTTGAAGGAAGAAGCATATCCGCACAAGTATCCTTATGATTGGCGGACGAAGAAACCGACGATTTTCCGGGCGACTGAACAATGGTTTGCTTCGGTGGAAGGATTTAGAGAAGAAGCATTAAAGGCGATCGCTACGGTAAAATGGATTCCAGCCCAAGGTGAAAATCGGATCACGCCAATGGTGGCGGAACGTTCCGACTGGTGTATTTCCCGTCAGCGGGCTTGGGGTGTACCCATTCCCGTTTTCTACGACGAAGAAACTGGGGAAGTCCTGCTGAATGAAGAAACTATCAACCACGTTCAAGGAATTATCGCAGAAAAAGGTTCTGATGCTTGGTGGGAATTATCAGTTGAGGAATTATTACCGGAATCTTATCGCCACAATGGTAAATCTTACCGCAGAGGTACAGACACGATGGATGTATGGTTTGATTCTGGCTCATCTTGGGCAGCTGTAACCAAGCAGCGTCCAGAGTTGCACTACCCGGCTGATTTGTATTTGGAAGGTTCTGACCAGCATCGCGGTTGGTTCCAGTCAAGTTTGCTCACCAGTGTAGCAGTGAATGACATTGCACCTTACAAAACTGTCTTAACTCACGGCTTTGTTTTAGACGAGCAAGGGCGTAAAATGAGTAAGTCAGAAGGAAATGTGGTTGATCCAAATATCTTCATTGAAGGCGGGAAAAATCAAAAAGCAGAACCGGCTTACGGTGCAGATGTCTTGAGATTGTGGGTATCATCGGTAGACTACTCCAGCGATGTCCGCATTGGTAAAAATATCATCAAGCAGCTGAATGATGTCAGAGGCAAAATTCGCAATACGGCGCGGTTCTTGTTGGGTAGCTTGGATGATTTTGACCCTGAAAAAGATGCAGTACCTTTCGAGGAATTGCCAGAACTTGACCGTTATATGTTACACCGCATCAGCGAGGTATTTGAGGAAGTAACCGTTGCCTTTGAGAGTTTCCAATTCTTCCGCTTTTTCCAAACAGTGCAGAACTTCTGCGTGGTGGATTTATCCAACTTTTATTTAGATGTTGCCAAAGATAGGCTCTACATCAGTGCAACCAATGCTTTCCGCCGTCGTAGTTGTCAAACTGTGCTGAAGATAGCTTTAGAAAACTTAGTAAGAGCGATCGCACCAGTATTATGCCACACCGCCGAGGATATTTGGCAATATCTTCCCTACAAAACACCTTACAAATCCGTATTTGAAGCCGGTTGGGTGCACATAGAGGAAAAATGGCGTAATCCTGAATTAGCCGAATTTTGGTCAACACTGCGACAACTCCGCACCGATGTTAATAAGGTGTTAGAACAAGCCAGGGTAGAAAAAATGATTGGTTCTTCCTTAGAAGCCAAAGCTTTAATTTACATACCTCACAAACAGTTAGGCGATGCTATCAAAGCCTTTAACCCAGTTAACGGTAACAGTATTGACGAACTGCGGTATTTATTGCTGACTTCCCAGGTAGAATTATTAGATTCTGCGGAAGGATTGCAAGGATTAGAATATACCACGCAGACAGAAAACTGGGGAATTGGAATAGTCAAAGCAGACGGGGAAAAATGCGTTGGCAAAGCCTACACGAAGTGTATTCGCTGCTGGAATTACTCCATCCATGTGGGAGAATCAGTAGAACATCCCTTAATTTGCGATCGGTGTGTTGCAGCCCTATCCGGAGAATTCTAAAAGCCGCATTGCTGATTAGAATTTCAAACTTTTACTCTCTGCGACTCTGCGCCTCTGCGTGAAACATTCATCCTCAAGGAATTCCTCAATGGCACGTCTAGCACTGCTGAGTGTATCTAACAAAACTGGTTTAATCGACCTAGCCCGTAGCTTAGTCAAAGAATTTAACTTTGATTTAATCAGCAGTGGCGGAACAGCCCAAGCCCTCAAAGATGCCGGACTACCAGTTACCAAAGTTGCAGATTACACAGGTTCTCCAGAAATTTTAGGTGGTCGAGTTAAGACATTACATCCCCGGATTCATGGAGGGATTTTAGCACGGCGGGACGTTCCCCAAGATATTGCAGATTTAGAAAATAACCAAATTCGCCCGATTGATTTAGTAGTAGTAAATCTTTATCCTTTTGAGGAAACTATTGCTAAACCAGGGGTGACATTATCTGAAGCTGTCGAACAAATTGATATCGGTGGCCCGGCAATGCTGCGAGCATCATCGAAAAACTTTGCCCATCTCACAGTATTATGTGATCCAGCCCAGTATGACGAGTATTTGCAGGAATTGCGGCAAAATAACGGCCAAGCATCCCTAGAGTTTCGCCAAAAGGCGGCATTAAAAGGATTTTCACACACTGCTAGCTATGATCAAGCGATAGCATCTTACCTTACACAAGCACAACAGTACACCCTGAGCGGCACACAATTACAATCTCTGCGTTACGGCGAAAATCCTCATCAACCCGCCGCCTGGTATCAAACTGGTACAACGGGATGGACAGCCGCGACAAAGCTGCAAGGCAAAGAACTTAGTTACAATAACTTAGTTGATTTAGAAGCCGCACGCCGAATTGTTGCTGAATTCCCTGATACCCCAGCAGCAACGATTATCAAACACACAAACCCCTGTGGTACGGCACTGGGAAGCAGTATTTCCGAAGCCTACCAAAAAGCTTTAAACGCCGATGCTATTTCTGCCTTTGGTGGCATTGTCGCCCTCAATCGTCCCATAGATGCGGCGACAGCCAGGGAGTTAACCAAAACATTTTTAGAATGCGTGGTTGCACCAGCTTGTGATGCAGAAGCTCAAGAAATTTTGGCCAAGAAATCCAACCTACGAGTTTTAATTTTACCAGATTTGAGCAGCGGCTCTAAAGAAATAATCAAAGCGATCGCAGGTGGTTTTCTTGTCCAAGCTAGCGATGACATCATTGCAGATAGCAGTAAATGGCAAGTAGTTACCGAACGTCAACCCAACGCCAGCGAATTAGCCGAATTGCTATTTGCTTGGAAAGTTTGCAAACACGTTAAATCCAATGCCATTGTTGTGACAAGCGATCGCGCTACACTTGGCGTAGGTGCCGGTCAAATGAACCGCGTCGGCTCAGTTAAAATTGCCCTAGAACAAGCTGGAGAAAAAGCCAAAGGCGCAATTCTCGCCAGCGATGGATTCTTCCCCTTTGATGATTCAGTCAGAACAGCCGCAGCAGAGGGAATTACTGCCATTGTCCAACCGGGTGGAAGTCTGCACGATCAAGATTCAATCAAAGCTGCTAACGAACTGGGTTTGATGATGGTCTTAACTGGTGTACGTCACTTTTTACACTAAAATTATTGGTCGTAAGGTGTGCAGTTTTTAAAGTGTCACTCAATGTACTTGCCCTTTGATAGAAGCAGTGATATCTTTTAGTTGTGTGAGGAGCAAGTTAAAAATAAAGAGCGCCTGGGGTGGAAACACGGCAACACTCCCAAGCGCTTTTTATTTTTACAAATTATTTTAATCTTCGTCAAGGGCTGGGAAAGCTTCTTCAAGTTCCCACAACCGATCTTTGTTTTCAACGAACCAAATACGAGTTTCTGGAGTTAATTTACTCCAAATAGCTTCAACTGGGATGTGAGGAGATGCGTATTGGTACTGCTCACCAAGTAATTTGAGATTGTCCGCCACATCATGGGGAATTCCGAATTGTTCCCAGTCAACTGTGATATTTCTGCCCGAAACTCCTGCTGTGGGATCGAAAACCAATTGTGCTGATCTGATTAAATCAGCAAAGTGTTTTGGTTGGAGTTTGGTGATCTCCTGAATTTGGATTGATTCGTTATGCTCTTGAGACATTATCGCCGCAGTGGTAAAGATTAGTGGTGTATTGAACTTACTGCCAGAGATTTTTGCCCCAATATTCTTTAGTTTAGCGGAAAGCCTCAGCTAAGGAACGCAAATTTAATAACGTGCAATTCTTATTTAACTTGGAATGGTGCGTTACGCTCCGCTAACACACCCTACTTTTGCACTTTATTTAATCCACATTCCTAATCATTTTCGATCAGAACTGTAACAGATGCGATCGCAATCAACATTTCGTCATTTTTATCGTTGAGTTCGGCAATAGCCCGCCCTTGAACGATCATCCCCCCAGATTCGACAGTCAGGCTTTTGCGACCAAATGGTAGTACAGCTAGTACCTCCTCTTCCCTGACTAATTCCGGGTATGGCACTGCTATTTGAACTTCTACAATCATGGCATTAGGGTCAGTTAAACCAGCAACTTCCCAAACACCAGGTAAAGCATTGTGAGCGATCGCATTCCGTACCGCCCTAGATGCTGCTACAGTTGGTTCTTGTCCATGCTGATCGATTCCCATCCCCATCTCGATAAT
>JBBSCU010000058.1:0-23524 GCA_038249935.1 Chroococcales cyanobacterium | reverse complement strand
GCTAGGGTTAGCTTTGTTGGCTTTCACAACAAAGGTACGAAGATCACGATCAACCAAGGCACGCAAGCTGCTAGCTGCATCGGCAGGTATACCTTGGCTGAGAGTGCCAGTCAGCCCTAAGCCACTCTTGTTAACAACTGTGAAACTACCATTTGAGTTCACCTTTAAGCTTCCTGCTCGCACTGCTGCACCACCGTCGTGCAAATATGGGGCGCTTAAATAAAGACCACGCAAGGAAGTAGTTTTGTAACCGCCTTTTGGCAATATACCTTTGGGTAGAGTTGTGGGAGTATCGGAGATACCCTGCGTTGGCACATCCAGCACTTCAGCATTAGCAGGTATAGGAACTGGAGTATTGAAAGTGTATAACTTGGGTGGCACTAACAATTTCTTCAGCCCCAAGCGAGACTCAGCACGAGCTGGATTAGTACGAATTTCATCAATTGGATGAATTGTGTTGTCAGTGAAGAAAGGTGGAATATGGCAAGTTGCACAATTGGCTTTCTCAAATATTTTTGCTCCACGCTTAACAGAATTGCTGTTCAACGCTTGCCAGTTTTCCGAAGTCTGGTTTGCAGGTGGTACTAAGCTATTTTGGAAAGCAGACATAGCGTTGTCAGCAAATAGGAAAGAGCCGCTAGCAATATCACCGGGCTTTGCAGTATTTGGGCTGAAAACTAAACCGTTGTAAGTAAACAAACTGGGACGTAGGTTTGGATAAGTTCCTGTACCAGGAGCAGCAATTTGGTCTTCTAATTCTGCTTGTGTAGGATTCGGTGCGATCGCTCCCCGCAGCCATTCTGAGGGTTTTACTATTACTCCTTCTGGTAAACGTAGGC
This sequence comes from Chroococcales cyanobacterium, assembly GCA_038249935.1. GTDB lineage: Bacteria > Cyanobacteriota > Cyanobacteriia > Cyanobacteriales > Nostocaceae > Nostoc. The sequence goes on along the minus strand of JBBSCU010000058.1, from coordinate 22,685 downwards.
TCTCAACGGCAGCATTTTGAAGAAATGTACCAATATAAACTTCTGGATCAATGCCAAGGGTTTCTGCACTGAGTTGAGCAGCTGCTAACAGATTGATTTCTGAAGAATGAACAGCGTTGTTGACAGCGCTGAGTCCCCCAAACGGCCCCGCAGCAAACTGTCCATCAAGGAAATAAGGATGATTCTTAAATGTGAAGATGCTGGGAATTTGAGTAGTATTGTTGATACTATCTGAAGAACTTTCAAAATTACCAAAAGGCACATCCAACACTGCATCGTCGAAAGCTTTTTCAAACTTTTTCGGATCAGGTAATTCTACTTTATTACCTTTACTGTCCAGAATAATTTTCCCATTACCTCGGTATTTTGGGTTTAGGGGATTGAACTTTAACCGCGAAAATGCCGCAGAAGAATTTGGCGCTAAAGCAACTAGCAGGGGCGTGGCAATTGCACCATTAGGTACTCCTAAAAGGCGTTCACCCTTATTTGAAAGAGATACATGGCACGCAGCACAGCTAATATCAATCTTAGGTGTGATTCCCAGCCCAATAGGAAAAGTCCCTCCCTTTTCCATTTTTAAGCCTGTATTGACGACAGTTCCTTTGGGAAAAGTTCGACTACCTAACGCTATATTCTTCTCCAGAATAATTTGTAAGTTCGTTGTCGGCTGACCTTGCAACTTAACTATTGCTGTCTGTAATTCTGGCAAAATCCTAGCAATGCCAAGTCCAAAACCAAATACCCCTTGCAAACCAAATGTGTCTCCTATCTTGCGGTTGAAGAATATATCTTCACCTTGTGCGATTAATTCATGAGTAATTTTAACCGCACCCACACGTTGATAGGAAATCGGGTCATTAGGATCGAGTCTTTTATTTATAACTACTTGTGCTGCTTGTTGAGGATTGAGCAGTTTCCCGAAATAGTCGTAATGTCCTAGTGGTTGAGTAGGAGCAGGTTGCAAAAAGTCAATCTTAGCGAAAGCTGTTTGGCTTGTCATTAACCAATTTGATAACAAGATGCCAAAAACACTAATGATAAAAACGCAGATTAATAAGAAAATCTTGGTTTTTGAAACATACAATGCCCTAAGGATACCAGTCTTAGGGTTGTTTTTTTTTGTTTGCATAGTGAAGTACTCACTAAAAGCCTATAAGTAGATATATCACACTATTACGTAGATATATGTAATAGTGTGTTTAAGTTTTTTATCAATTTGATGGCTGGATAGTTGCTTTACTTAATATCTCGAAGCCATTGCTCGACATTAAACCTAAAAGCTTTAGGGAGCATCTCTCCAGCCATTTTTTTAATTCAAGGAAATTTACTGAGTAACAGGACTTACGTAAACAATAACCAAAACCCTTATTTTCAGGTAGGGGCAATACCCTGCGGGAAGCCGCTTTGCGTCTACATGAATTGCCCCTACATCGTGTACTTTTGCGTAAGTCCTAAGTAAAATGAATTTTTAGGCAATTATTTGCGGAAAAACTCGCTAATTTGAGTCAAATATTCGGATTTATCGGTTTTACTAAGAAAAAATGTTAAAAATTTTGCAACTACACTTTTTTAGCTAGTCGGCCTTTGGTAAATTTCTGCTTACTATTAGGTATAATCAAAAATCTCAAATCCAAAATCAATGGATCGACGGTCTTTTTTGTTAAGTACAAGTACACTGGCACTTTCACAACTGCTTTTTGGCTGTGGTGGAAACAACCGGACGCAACTAAAAGTACAGTTATTAAAAGGTTCAATACCTGGTCAGGTAGTTAATCAATTTCACAAAAGTTTGCAGCAACAGGTGCAATTAAAGTTTGCTCCAGTTGAACATATAGAAGATTTATTTAAGGAATTACAAAATTGGCAGCAGAAACCAAAAGCCTCTGATGAACAGGGGTGGAGTCGCTTTATACCCTTTAGGCAAGGTCAAAAAACGGCTGACGTAGACCTAGTAACATTGGGAGATTACTGGCTAAAAGCAGCTATTGAGCAAAAATTGATTCAACCATTGGATGAAATACAAGGAAACCAATTAAAGCAGTGGTCTTCTTTGGATGAAGGTTGGAAGAAACTGGTAACGCGCAACGACCAAGGTAACTTGGATACTCAAGGAAAGGTGTGGGGTGCACCTTACCGATGGGGTAGCACGGTGATTGTTTATAACCGTGATAAGTTCCGAGAATTGGGATGGACACCCAAAGATTGGAGTGATTTGTGGCGAGATGGACTACAGCAACGCATTTCTCTACTCAATCAACCACGAGAAGTTATTGGTTTGGTCTTAAAGAAGCTGGGAAAATCTTATAATACAGAGAATCTTGACCAAGTTCCAGACTTGGAAAAGGAATTACAGACATTAAACCAACAGGTGAAGTTCTACAGTTCCAATACCTACTTGGAACCTCTAATTATGGGAGACACTTGGGTAGCAGTTGGTTGGTCAAGCGATGTACTGCCAGTTTTGGGGCGTTATTCGCAACTTGCCGCAGTTATCCCTGAGTCAGGAACAGCAATTTGGGCAGACTTGTGGGTACGTCCCGCAGGTATTACTAAGGGTACTTTATCAGACCAATGGATTGATTTTTGTTGGCAACCAAGCACCGCTAAACAAATTTCTGTGCTGACCAAAAGTAATTCGCCAATTTCTACAAATATTGACGCTTCTGATATCCCAGAATCATTGGTAAGTCTGTTACAGAGCGATGTCTACGACGGGCTACGCCTACGCAAAGTTTTCGATAAAAGTGAATTTTTGCTTCCATTACCCCCATCAGCGACAAAACAATACGAGTCTTTGTTCGCCAAAATTAAGGTTTAATAGGGCATTGGGCATTGAGATTTTCTCTTCTCACCCAATTCCTAATCCAACATAGAAGTTATAAGGTATTCAACAAGGAGCCAACACAAGACCGCTACACTAACAAGAAATTACTAAATAAAGCGTTCCCATCGGTTCATTACTCCGAAAATAAACACGTCAATGTCAAGAGAAATAAATCACCTTATAGCGGTTCCCATTCAGATGCGGTACAACATTAACGTTATATCCCAAGGTGTAGGGGCACGGCATGCCGTGCCCCTACGGGTGTACCTAACGTAAACGAGAACTGCTATATGACGAGGATATGACTTACTGGAGCGAACGCAATAGCAAGTTACATAACAGATATTATCTGAGTCAGCATTTAAGCCTTACATGGACGTGTTCGATAAATTCGGTTTCGGACTAAGAGAGCGATCGCGCTTCTTGACTAGTAGTCTGTCAAGAAATAATTGACGGATAGATTCCCTGTAGAGACGGCGATTTATCGCGTCTCCTTAACTACACATCCGTAATTAGGCAGTCCTTCCTGGTTTTTTATTGCAAAAGCACAGATAGACAAGGGAATCAGGAGACTTCTGTGCAAGTTCATTCTATAAAATAGTGTTGACAAGTTTTTTACCAATTGGCAAAATTGGGGATGGCAACGTGTTGCTTACCCCTGCCCTTGGTAAAACTCTGGAACTAGCAGATTTTATACAGTACTCAGCCTGACCTGAGACTGCAAATTTCATCTAAAATTTAAAATCGTTCGACTGAGCATCTTTGTACTGAGCTTTTGCCTGCCCCGATCATTCGCGCAGCGTCTCGTATAGAAGGGTGGAAGTGTCACGCCGAAGTCCAAAATTTTTTAATTTCGGGGTTTACCTCGGTTTCTGAGAAAATAAGGTATATCCAATCCAGGCTTTTCTTTTGGTTCTGGAGTTGGAGTTGGAGTTGGAGTTGGAGTTGGAGTTGGAGTTGGAGTTGAGGTTGGGGGATTAATTGCGGGTTGCTGTGTTGTTGGTCGCTTCGAGGTATTAGGTGCTATCCGAACGCTAGTCACGTTTTGTTGCTGCGCCGCTTGCACTTCACCTGTAAATCCAGTAGCAATTACAGTAATTCTCACCTCACCTTGAAGCCTGTCATCAATTACAGCCCCAAAAATAATATTGGCGTTGGGATCAACTACTTCGTAGATTGCTTCGGCGGCAGCATTCACTTCATGTAAGGTTAGATCAGTACCACCAGTAATATTAAAGACAACCCCTCTAGCGCCTTCAATAGAACATTCTAGTAACGGTGAGGAAATAGCTGCGATCGCAGCTTCTCTGGCTCTAGATTTTCCAGAACTCACGCCAATTCCCATCAATGCCGATCCGGCATCTGCCATCACAGCTCGGACATCAGCAAAGTCAACGTTTACCAAACCGGGGATCGTGATGATATCAGAAATACCTTGCACTCCTTGACGCAGTACATCATCTGCATAGCGAAAAGCTTCTTGGACAGGCGTTTGTTCGGGGATCACTTCCAGCAGTTTATTGTTCGGGATAATGATCAGTGTATCTACTCTACTTTTTAGTCCTTCAATACCTTGTTCCGCTTGGCTAGTGCGGCGGCGTCCCTCAAACACAAATGGACGTGTGACTACACCAACAGTAAGAGCGCCCATTTCTTTAGCTACTTCTGCCACGATTGGAGCTGCACCTGTCCCAGTACCACCCCCCATACCAGCAGTGATAAATACTAAGTCTGCCCCCTCTAAAGCTGTAGCAATTTCGTCTCGTGATTCCTCAGCTGCCTTTTGACCAATGGCAGGATTGCCACCTGCTCCTAAACCCCGCGTTAGCTTCTGTCCAATTTGCAATCTACTGGGAGCGCCGGCTAAGGTAAGAGCTTGGGCATCAGTGTTAATAGACCAAAACTCTACCCCAGAGACATCAGACTCGATCATGCGGTTAACAGCATTGCCACCGCCGCCACCGACACCAATCACTTTGATGTTGGCGACCCGACCAGGTACAATCTCGCCAATTCGGCTATTTTCAGCAGAAATCTTCTTACCATCGTGATTTTGTCCGAAGTTCAGCCCAGAGTTATTAAAGGGATTAGTCGAGTTAACTGACAGAGAAAACCCCGGCTGTCCCGTAGATTGGGAATTTTTATAGGTAAGTCCTTGGTTATTATCAAGCGTCATTGGATTTGTAAAAGGGTAGATAAACGGCTTTTTCGGGTGTTATTCACTTAAGAGTCAACTATAGTTTGACACTGCCACAATACTATGGCACTGTTTTTTATTGTTTTCACTACTGCCAAGCCTAACAGAATTGGCAGTACGAAAATTTGCTATGGCATAAGCTTTTAATGCAGCCGATCGCATAGCCTAATTCGAGAAAAGTATACTTACCTTTATCTAAAATCGACCTGTATAACTTCAAGCAGACACTAATCTCTTCATTATTCTTAGCAGAAGGTATAAGTTGTAAAGATACACTACAGCGACTCTTCTCTGCCTCAATAATAATATTGTTAATAGATTTCACCATTGGGTATGATTGCAACTTTAGACACAAATTTTACCTTACACTTACTTATCTTTAAGGTTAAAATAAGCAAGAATTTACTTGTCAGACAATAGCTGATTAATTTGTTATTTGGGGGTCTTAATGGACACTTTGTTGAAGCAATAGTCTATCTTACGAGAACATACACTAGTGCGGTCAACAAATCAATATTTCCCAAGAGGTTTCGTCACCCAATAGGAATTACGGCACAGATTAGTCCAAACTGATTGCCTAGAAGCAATGTTTAAACCAGAGCTAGAGCGTTTTTGGCTCTGGACTTCGATGGGGGCGCAAGCCGTTTTCATCAATGTCCTCGGCTCGTGAGTTGGATATTAATAAAAAACTTAAGCATTTTTCTTTTTTCCGCATTGGGTTCAGTCAAAGAATGAATATTTATCAGCATAAAGCTTCTTAATTTACTAAAAGCTATCAATACATTAAACACGCTAGATGTTTTTAGGGATTTTGGGAGTTAATTTTTGATCTTTTTGGTTCATTTGTACTAAGGGAAATTCTGGATTTTTTAGATCAATATACTCTATTTGGCTGGAATTGAGTTTTGCTGCTAAATGGCGCATTTGGGCGAGTACCTTAATTTGTTTAGACAACTGGGGGCTTGAAGCGCCGAGATGCACATTTCCTAGTTCTGTTTTCAAAATTAAATTCGTTGGATTTTGGCAATCAATTTCCATCACTTTCACGGCACTTTGGCTGACAGCTTGATGAAGTTGAGTCCAGTAGAGGCAGTATTGTTTTGGCGATCCAATGACTTTAAGATTGGGTAATTTGCTGGTGGGATTCAATGATGTATATTTTTCTAAAGGCATCCAAACCCCACTTGCGTCTAGTAAGCCGATTGTTACTTTTTTATTGCCGGGTGTTTGAGTCAGCGCTACAGGGACTCGTTCTTGGATTTCGATGATTAGTCCAGGAGGAAACAGGCGGCGTCTAACGATCGCTTGGGCAATAGTTGGTTGTTTCTTCAAAGAGTTAGCGATCGCTGACGGTTCAATCCGCCACAAAGACTGGGGGTAAGATAGCACCAACAATGATTGAGCAGTCTCATCCGACAGTAATTTATTACCTGATTTCATCACTATTTGTTTGGGGGCTTTTAGCACCCACAGTGGTTGAACTGCCACCCACAGCAATCCACCCGCTAAACCAGTAATCGCAAAGGTTCGCCAAATAGCCAGAATAATCCTCATTTGCCGCTGCCGACGTAATTTCTGACGACGCTGGGCTAGATCGGTGCGGGAAACTGATATTATGCCAGCCATTCAAACCCCTTTCTGATTACAATCCAAATTCCTTGACGCGCTCGGATATTCTTAATTTCAGTAAACACTGTTGGCATTTTTTAGCTACTCTCCTCAAGATTTTTTGTAATACTTTATAGTAACTACACAAAAATCATCGCGCTAGTCATCGTTCCTATTAAAGTTTCCGGTGTCCATTCTTAACTCACTATAGTTTTTTTGACAAGTATTTTTGAAGATTTTTCCCTAAAGATTACAAAATATTAATTTAGATGTTTGGATTTTATTTTATTGACAAATGTATCATGAAATGATATCAAAGTTCTCTGAAGCCTTGTGTACTTTGCTACAATTAATACCAGTTCTATTCATAAGCTAGACAAACAGAAAACCATAGTTTTTTGTAGCTTTTTTTACTTATTCACTAACCCCAAAAGGTTTGTAGTAGATTAAACAAAAGCTAGAAATTGTCAAAACCTCAATAGCAGGTGTAAAAATTAAGGACAGATATGCTTAAGGTTATTAGGGTCAATTAAATCTATACCATACTACTGACAGTAATCCTACTTAAGTGCTGTCCCTCGCAAGACACTACCAAGCTGCGAGTTAATCGTATACTTACATCTTAAATCAAGATTAATTGTATAAAAAATAAGAACATAACTGCATCTACATACATGAGAACAACATTAAATTTGTCACGTTTTTATAAAGCATGTAACCCTAGCTACACGCTGAATATAAGTAACGAGTTAGATCGGCAATATTACATAGATTTTGCTGATGTACGTGGTTGCAAGATTGTCGAAGAATTGCAACGGACTATCTGCCGGATTTCCCCTGATGAGCCTACCTGCCAGTTATTTACGGGTCACATTGGCTGCGGTAAGTCAACGGAATTGCAGCGCCTCAAGACAGAACTAGAATTGGCGGGATTTCATGTGGTTTATTTTGAGTCCAGTCAAGACTTAGACATGGCGGATATTGATATCAGCGATATTTTGCTGAGTGTAGCCCGTCAAGTTAGTGCTAGTTTAGAAGGCATTGCCATCAAACTTAAAGCTGGTTACTTTACCAATTTGCTTAAAGAAGTGGGTGATTTTTTGCAAACCCCAATAGAGCTTTCTGGACAAGCAGAGTTGTCCTTGGGTATTGCCAAAATTACCGCCAAAACTAAAGATAGCACCCAGATGCGTAATCAACTGAGGCAATATCTGGAACCACGTACCAGTAGTATTTTGCAAGCGATTAACGAAGAAATTTTAGAAAAGGCTGTTGAACAGCTAAAGCTACGGGGTCAAAAAGGATTGGTGGTGATTGTAGATAATTTGGATCGGGTAGATATGCGTCCCTTAGCATCGGGGCGATCGCAACCAGAATATCTCTTTATCGACCGAGGCGAACAGTTACGCCGACTTAAATGCCACGTAGTTTACACAATTCCTCTGACGTTAATTTTTTCCAATGAGTATGAGACATTAAAAAATCGCCTGGGGGGAGGGATTGCGCCTAAAGTACTGCCGATGGTATTGGTGCGGCAAAGAGATGGCAGTGATTACGAACCAGGGATGTCACTGGTGCGCCAATTAGTTCTAGCAAGAGCTTTTCCAGAAGTTCCTTTGAATAACAGGCTTTCACTAATTACAGAATTATTTGATCACTCTCAAACCTTGGATCGTCTATGTCGCGTTAGTGGTGGTCACATTCGTAACTTATTGGGTTTACTTTATAGCTGCTTGCAACGACAAGATCCACCTTTTTCTAAGGACTGCTTAGAAGCCGTAATTAAGGACTACCGCGACGATCTGCTATTAGCTATTGATGAATCCCAGTGGGAATTATTGTTTGAAGTAGTGCAGCAGCAGAGAGTTAAAGGCGAATCTGACTACCAAAACTTACTACGAAGTATGTATCTGTTTGAATATCGTGATCCTATAGGGCGCTGGTTTGGCATCAGTCCAGCCTTAGCAGAAACAGTAAAAGTTTTGGCTTGGCAACAAAATAAGTAACAGTCAATTGTCATTAGTCCTTTGTCCTTTGCCATTGGACTAATAATAATGCCCCATACCCAATGACTAATAACTAATGACTAATGACCAATGACTAATGACCAATGACTAATAACTAATAACTAATGAATAATGACAAACAGCCACACATCTACACCAAAGAAAATCAGCATACTTTGCAAAGACTGATTAGAGCGATCGCACTTTCCGAAGGTCAATTTGCCCTAATTTTAGTTCGATGTAACTATGGGCGATTACGTGAGCAAATGTTAGAGAATATTCGCTCGATCACCAAAGACATCAATTTCCGAGAAATCGTTCTCAATCCATCAACTACTTCCTTACACAACACAATAGTCTCAGAACTATCTTTAGATAATCCTGCCGTCGTTACAGACTCTTTGCCATCTGCTGTAATGGTTTTTGGTATTGAGTCAACTATCGACTTAGAAAACCTACTTACAGGCATCAACCAAGCGCGAGATATCTATGCCGCAACTTTTACATTTCCAGTGGTGTTGTGGCTACAAGATGAAGTGGCATCATTGCTTTCTAAATTAGCGCCTGATTTCAAAAGCTGGGCTGCAACCACGATTAAATTTGAAATGGCAAAAGCAGATTTAATCGCTTTGATCCATCAAGAGGAAGAATCTCTATTTGCCAAAGTTTTAGAAGCAGGTGCTGAAACATTTTTATCTAATGCCTTCTTAGATTTAGATCCCAAGTCCCAACACCGCCACGAAATAGAATCAGCCCGTAATGATTTGCTGCGACTGTATGGCGTTCAATTAAGACCAGGATTAGAAGCTAGTTTAGAATTTGTTTTGGGGCGAGATAAATACGCTAATGATCAAATTAATGGTGCTTTAGCCAATTATCAAAGAAGCCTAGGGTTGTGGCAGCAGGAAGCTAGCAGAGTAGCAGAGTGGGAGAGTGATTCTTCTTTATCCCTCTCATGTCCACAACTTACCCCTTGTTCGTCTTTACTCAAGCAAGCAATAGTATTATTCCACCTGGGGCTTTGCTATCACCGAATGGCAGACTTATACCAGAATACTAGTAGCTATTGCCAACAAGCTCTGTCGTGGTTTAAACAATGCTTGGAGTTATTGGAAGAGGTACAAAGACAAGACTTAGTTGCTAAATTCATTTTGCCTGCTTGTGAAATGCTGCAACGCTTACAAGCCTGGGATGAGTTAAAAGAATTAGCTCAAAAGTCATTACATCTACATAAAACTTATGGAACTACCGCACAAGTTGCTCAAAATTATGGCTTTTTGGCAAATGTGGCGGCTTCTGAGTCGAATTGGATACTAGCTCATGAATTAGCGAATACAGCACTTTCTATCTCTGAAGAAGTAACACAAGTTTCTCTGCGAGACGCTTTGCGAAGACGACAACAAGAAAGTTGGTATCTTCTCTTGCTAGCACGTGCACAGCGGCATCTCGGTCAATTTGAAGAAGCTATGAATAATCTAGAATGGGCGAAAGTCGTTTGTGAGCTACAATATCAGCCATTACTTTACTTAGAGATTTTAGAGGAACTGCGATCGCTTTACTTTTTTGAGCGTCATGAATATAGAGAAGCTTTTAAGCTGAAGCAAGAAAAAATTAAAATAGAACATCAGTATGGCTTTCGTGCCTTCATTGGGGCAAGTCAATTGCAGCCGCAACGCCCTAGAATTAACCCAATACTGGAACCTCACAAAATACCGTTTATTCCTGAAGAAATTGCCCAAGAAATATCTGCCTCTGGACGACAACAAGATGTCAATCGCTTAATTGAAAGAATTAGCCGCGCTGACTACAAACTCACAGTAATTTATGGGCCATCCGGTGTAGGGAAAAGTTCACTTCTCAAAGCTGGTTTAGTCCCAGCACTTAAAGGAAAAGTTATCGGTGAACGCATTCCTGTACCTATTGTTTTGTCTGTTTATACTGATTGGATGACAATCTTGATCAGCAGTATAAACCAAGCGCTGACATCCACAGGAATATCGGTTAGTCTTGACTCTACACCCACTATACTCCTAGAAAAAATTCGGTTAGTATGTGAGCGCAATTATACAATAATTATCATATTAGATCAGTTTGAAGAATTTTTCTTTGTTAGTAATCCTCCCACACAAAGAATAGAATTTTATAAATTTTTTAGTGAATGTTTAAATATTTCTTATGTAAAAATCATTCTTTCATTACGAGAAGATTATTTACATCATTTATTAGAATTTGAACGTTTGAGCCAGAAAAATAGTGCTGGATTATATGATTTAGGAGTAATTAATAAAAATATTCTCGATAAGGACATTCGCTACTATTTAGGAAAATTTTCTAGCCAGGATGCTAAAGCCATAATTCACAGTCTTACTCAACGTTCACATTATGAACTGAGTGATGAATTAATTAATCGGTTAGTGCAGGATTTAACAGGAGAACTAGACGAAGTACATCCAATTGAACTACAAATAGTTGGCGCTCAACTGCAAATAGAAAACATTACCACACTCAAACAATACAAGCTTTGCGGTGGCTCGGCAAAATTGGTGGAACGCTGGCTTGGGGAGGTTATTAAAGACTGTGGTCAGGAAAACGAAGAATTAAGTTGGAAGTTATTATTTGAGTTAACTGATGAAAAGGGAACGCGACCATTAAAAACTAAAGCTGATTTAGCGGCTGTATTAGTTAATAATCATGATACAGATACAAGATCAACCTTTGAGGCAGTTGGGGAACTGATTTTAGAAATATTAGTGGGTTCAGGGTTGGTGTTGCGAGTCAGAGAAGAATTAGGCGATCGCTACCAGCTAGTTCACGATTATTTAGTTGAACCAATTCGCCAAAAAAACAACTATGGCATAGTCGCCGAATTAGAAAAAATCAAACTTGAAAAAAATCGAGCTGAAATAGCCCAAAAACTTAGTCAAAAGCAACTCAATTTAGTATTGCAACGGCGACTACGGGAAGCACGGATAGTAGGCGCAATTCTGGCAATTATGGGAGGAACAATCGCAGCATTATGGTGGCAAGCTGACTTACAAAAAAGAGCAGCAATTAGCCAAACTATACGAGCTGAACGCAGTGAAACCAACTTGCAAATTAGTGCGATCGCTGCTGCTAGCGAAGCTTTGTTTGCCTCTAATAAAGAATTTGATGCTCTATTAGAAGGTTTGCGGGCTTGGAGAGGACTTAAACAGGCAGAGGTCGTGCAGCCAGATACCCGAATGCGGGTGGTGACAGCCCTGCAACAGGCAGTTTATGGAGTAACAGAGGTTAATCGGCTCGAAGGACATACTGATATTGTCTGGGGAGTAACTTTCAGCCCAGATGGTAATTTGTTGGCATCAGGTAGCCGAGATCGGACGGTGAAAATTTGGCGTTCTGACGGCACTTTACTCCAAACCCTCAAAGGTCATACTGATGCTGTAACCTGTGTAAGTTTCAGTCCTGATGGTCAAACTTTAGCGTCAGCTAGTCTCGATAAAACAGTGCAAATCTGGCGAAAAAATCCGATTACAGGTGAATTTGACCCCAAGCCAGATAAAACCCTCAAAGGACATAAAGATTGGGTTTATAGCGTTAATTTCAGTCCTGATGGCGAATTGTTAGCTACTGGCAGTAAGGATGCAACCGTAAAACTTTGGCGCAAAGACGGTAGCTTAGTAAAAATACTGAGAGGACATCGAGGGTGGGTTAACTGGGTAAATTTCAGTCCCGATGGTCAATTCATCGCCTCGGCTAGCGACGACAAGACAGTGAAAATCTGGCGACGGGATGGTAGCCTCGTTACAACTTTGCAGGGACATCAGCAGGGTGTAACTGTGGCTGTTTTCAGCCCCGATGGTAAATTTTTGGCATCAACAGGTCGAGATAAGACAGTGAAACTTTGGCGACGGGAAAGTAACAGCACTAAAGACAGTTTTGACTTTCGTCCTTACAAAACTTTACGGCAGCATAGCAGTACAGTGTGGAGTTTGAGCTTTAGTTCCGATAGTAAAAAGTTAGCTTCCGCAGGTGAAGACAATATCATAAACCTCTGGAGTATCACTGGTACTTTACTCAAAACCTTCAAAGGACACAGCGATGATGTTGTTAGTTTAGCTTTCAGTCCAAATAACAAATTGCTGGCTTCAGGAAGTTTCGACAAAAGCGTGAAACTATGGAGTTTAGATGCTTCAAGGCCTTCTATTCTCCAAGGTCATCGGAAGCGAGTTTTGAGCGTTGCGTGGAGTCCCGACGGTCAGATGCTAGCTTCTGGTAGTAGCGATCGCACTGTCAAACTTTGGCAACGATACGCCAGTAATGGCGAGGTCAAAACCCGACTTTACAAAACTTTGGTTGGGCACACAGATAAAGTTCCTAGTGTCAGTTTTGACCCAAAAGGTGAAATGCTAGCCTCAGGAAGTTATGACAAAACTGTGAAACTTTGGCGGCTTGACGGTACTTTAATCATGACTCTTCACGGACATAATGATAGTGTGATGAGCGTGAATTTCAGTCCTGATGGTCAATTGTTGGCATCAGCTAGCAAAGATAAAACGGTGAAACTTTGGAACCGCAAGGGCAAGTTACTCAAAACTTTAGTGGGGCATCAGGGTTGGGTGAATAGCGTGAATTTCAGTCCTGATAGTCAGGTTCTAGCCTCTGCCAGTGACGACCAAACTGTTAAACTTTGGCAACGGGATGGTACTTTGCTTAAAACTTTCTCGCCCCATGATAGCTGGGTGTTAGGTGTCAGCTTTAGTCCCACTGGCGAGTTGCTAGCTTCTGCCAGCTGGGACAACACCGTGAAACTGTGGCGACGGGATGGTACGTTGTTAAAAACCTTATTAAAGGGGTACAGCGATAGCGTTAACGCTGTAACATTCAATCCTAATGGTGAATTGCTCGCCGTCGCCAGTTGGGACAGTACAGTGAAACTGTGGAGTCGGGAAGGCAAATTAATTAAAAGTCTCAATGGGCATCGCGCCCCAGTATTAAGCGTCAGTTTTAGCCCAGATGGTCAAACACTAGCATCAGCTAGTGATGACAACACGATAATTCTGTGGAATTTGAATCTTGATGATCTGCTTGTTCGTGGTTGCGACTGGGTGGGTGATTATCTCAAGCACAACCGCAATCTGGAAGAGCGCGATCGCCTTCTTTGTGATGGCATAACTCGCAAAGCAGGGGGCAGGTGGAAAATTATAAATGACTCTTAAAGCCTCAATGAATAACCGCTCTTGATTTAGCGGCTGATGAGGCGATCAGAGTTGTTAATTTAGAGCTAGAAAATAATTTCCAAGCTAATCAGCAAGGGAGCGATCGCTCTCCAACACCTCATCGCTATTTTCTTTGGCAGCTTCTTGTGACAAATTCGTTAAAAATGCTTGTATTTTCATCCGCTCAATGTAAGGCCAGCCCCCCTCAGACTCAATATCTTTCAGTAGTGAGTAGAGTTGCTGACGGTTAACAGGCAAACTCTCTTGAAAAACCCCATCCCGGATCTCTCGGTGTAACTGCTCCAATTGCCGCAGCAAAGCCAAAAGAGCTACAGTATCGCCTTGACAACCTGTAGTTGCATCATCCACCACAGTTGCGATCGCTTGGAGTTTACAGGGCAACTTCCCTGATTCCATATTTTTGTGATCGTTCATGCCACCCTTTCCGTATAAATGAGGTCAACTCAAATTTACCGGAGATTTTTAATTTTCCCTAGTCTACCAGCCGAGATTTATTAGCTGTCAATCTAGACAAGCAGTAAATAAGATTTACCAAACAGAATTCAGGAGTCAGGAGTCAGAATGGGCTAAACCTTAGCTATCCGCTAACAGAATGAATTCTGTACGACTGGCGGATGAATAAGCAGGTTTAAGACCCCCACCAAATTGAAAATTTGGTGGTCTTCAATCAGTGGCGGGTCTGAATCCCCCACTGACTTGTACTGAGCCTGTCGAAGTATTGATTCTGACTCCTGAATTCTGACTTCTGAATTCTTCTTCAATTTGAGTTAAAAAAAATCGTATGATCTGGCTAATTTGCCCATCAAACAATGGGCTGTATGTAGTAGCGTCACATACATAATACAAAAAGACTTGGGCGGTGCCGCTTTTGCTGTAGGCAAAAGCAAAGTACGAAGCAGACATTTCTCTTCGCGTTTCTTGAGGCAAGGACTTATGCTCCTCTGTGGGGCTTAGTCACCCGCCCAACTCTAACAAATGCCACCAATTTACAACTTAGATATTAATTTTTGAGATTGAGGTTGACCATGAGGTATCGCGCTTTAATTGTTGCATTCTTGGCTTTATGCCTGGGGCTAATAACTGCTTGCAGTGATGCTCCTGCTACTAGTAGTAGAGATGTACTAACTTACGACCAAATTCGAGGCACTGGCTTGGCTAACAAATGCCCCCAACTAGCAGAAACAAGCCGTGGTTCCATTTCCATTGATTCTAGCCAGTCCTATGCCATCAAAGAACTTTGCTTAGAACCAACTAGCTTCTTTATCAAAGAAGAACCAGCTAATAAACGGCAACAAGCAGAATTTGTTGCTGGCAAATTGTTGACTAGATACACTTCTACCATTGACCAGGTGCAAGGCAACCTAAAAATCAACCCAGATAATAGCCTGACCTTTGTCGAAACTGATGGTCTTGACTTCCAAGCCATCACTGTGCAACTCCCTGGTGGTGAGCGAGTACCTTTCCTCTTCACCATCAAAGACTTGGTTGCTCAAACACAACCCAGTTTGACCAGTATTAACACCTCCACAGACTTTGAAGGTACTTTCAAAGTTCCTTCCTATCGTGGTGCTGCCTTCCTAGATCCTAAAGGTCGTGGTGTCGTCAGTGGCTATGATAATGCCGTGGCTCTCCCCGCCCAAGCGGATGATGAAGAACTGACTCGCACTAACGTCAAGCGTGCTGAAAATCTTACTGGCAAGATTTCTCTGCAAATAGCTAAAATAGATAGAGGTACTGGTGAAATTGCTGGTACTTTCCAGAGCGAACAGCCATCTGATACTGATTTAGGTGCTGGCGAACCTAAAGAAGTTAAGATTCGTGGGATATTTTATGGCCGGGTTGAATCGACTCGTGGCTAAATCTTTTTAGGCAACGTAACTGACTAGCGCTCAGAACTACAATTTTGTAAGTATGAGGCTTAATTATAATAGTTAACCCCCTTTGTCCCCTTTTTTGAAGGGACGAAGGGGTTTTTATTTATGATCAGGACACTTTTTAGCGGCAAAAGGTGTCTCCATTTTTAATAGAAGAACAAATCTCAAAACTCCTACTGTCGCCAACCCCATGTCTTGGCATTTACTTGACAACGTTGATGATGTGGTGACTAGACTGATAACCGAAATTCGACTTGCTCAGGGAATTTTGTTACCGATCAGTAACATTTTAAACATTTTTCAAGGAAATCCTGAATAAATATCAAGTTATTTTTGTTAAATTCGGTAAATAGATAGTGCGGAGATGTATTCAGAATAACTACCTTATTTGACTCCTATTTGAAATGCTATCCACCCAAAGAGACGTGCCATGCTGGAAAAATTTGTACAAGCTGCCATCATCACCTTCTTACTGCACCTGATAGCAGGACTTAGCCCAAATACTATACAGACAAAGACAGCATCACCTGTACCGGAAACGTCAATAAATCTCGTTAGCTTAGTATTGCGATCTTTTCAGTAAAAATAGTTCACAAATTGTACAGGTGTAGGCAACCAGACAAACACTGATATAAAGTCTGAAAACATCATGACACAAGGAACTACACTCTGTTAAAATGTAGAATTGCGGTCATTCGTTTTCAGTTTTGGCGTTTACTGCCCAGAAAGCCTTTCAAACCATCCGTCCGCCTCAAACTGATGCCGCCACTGGCGACAGGCCGATGCTAATTCTGGAGTTTTATGTCTTTTTCTACTCTCGGCTTGTCCAATGAAATTATCCGTGCCGTCACCGAGCGAGGATACACCAAACCCACGCCAATCCAGATGCAAGCGATTCCTGCCGTCTTGTCGGGTGGTGATTTGCTAGCTGGTGCTCAAACTGGGACTGGAAAGACTGCCAGCTTCACCCTGCCGCTCCTGCATCGTTTGTCGTCTGACAAAACCGTTAAAAGCACATCTAATGGATGCTCGCCGATCCGGGCGCTAATTCTCACCCCGACTCGTGAACTCGCCGCACAGGTAGAGGAGAGCGTGATTTCCTATGGCAAGTACCTAAAACTGAACTCAATGGTAATGTTCGGTGGGGTCAGCATTAGTCAGCAAAAACGGCGTTTAAACAGCCGCGTGGATATTCTGGTTGCTACCCCAGGACGACTACTAGACCACGTACAACAGGGTACGGTGAACTTGTCGCACATTGAGGTGTTAGTGCTGGATGAAGCAGATCGGATGCTAGATATGGGCTTTATTCGTGATATTCGCCGCATTCTCTCGCTTCTGCCCAAACAGCGACAGAACTTGCTATTTTTCGCCACCTTCTCGGAAAAAATCAAGGAACTTGCTGCTGGGCTACTCAATCACCCGACGTTGATCGAGGTGGCACGCCGCAATGTTACCGCCGACACAGTGGTACAGAAAGTCTACAAGGTAGACCGTGACAGGAAGCATCAATTACTTGCTCACCTGATACGGCAAAACAATTGGGAGCAAGTGCTGGTGTTCACTCGCACTAAATATGGTGCAGACCGTCTGGTAAAGCAATTGGCCGAGAATCGCATTCAAGCATTGGCCATCCACGGTAACAAGAGCCAATCGGCGCGTACCCACGCTCTAGCAAGGTTCAAGAACGGTAGTGTACGGGTACTGGTGGCAACCGATATTGCATCTCGCGGTCTTGACATCAACGAACTGCCCCATGTGGTTAACTTTAATCTGCCTAATGTAGCGGAAGATTATGTTCATCGTATTGGTCGCACTGGTCGCGCTGGTGCGTCAGGTGAAGCCGTATCCCTGGTATCCGCTGATGAATCCCAGCTGTTAGCAGATATCGAAAAACTGATTGAACAGCGCTTGCCATTTGAAGTAGTCGCTGGCTTTGAAGCCAATTTCCCCAGCCAGGCGGAAGCAATTCCAGATGGACGCAAACATCGATCTAAACCAAAAGGTGACAAGCCTCCGGCTCATTCGACTGCTAAACCTTTACCACAGACATCGGTTAAACAATCGGCACCTCGAACCGTGGCAAGTGGCAAAAAGCCTAGTGGTAGTTCGGGAACATCACGTCGTTGGGCTAAAGGCGATCGCTGATCCATCAGCGCTACTAAATAGCAATCACGACTGAGCTTTTTTAAAGTGGGTAAGGGTTTAGCAATGCTAAACCCCTACGAAAAATCTATATGTATCAAGATTTTCGTGAATTGGTATTACGCAAACAATAGCTGAAAAGAATGATTTTTAGGTAGGGGCAATTCATGAATTGCCCCTACAGCTATTGGGAACAAGGTAGACTGAGCAAAGAAGGCAACTAACTTGCATTTAATCATGACTAATCGCCTTGCTGAAGCTAAGAGCCTCTATCTCCGCAAACACGCCGAAAACCCGATTGATTGGTGGCCTTGGTGTGACGAAGCACTTGCAACTGCAAGGGCGCAAAATAAACCAATTTTTCTCTCCATTGGCTACTCTAGTTGCCACTGGTGTACTGTGATGGAAGGCGAGGCTTTTTCGGATATTGCGATCGCTGACTACATGAATACCAACTTTCTTCCCATTAAGGTAGACAGGGAAGAAAGACCTGACCTCGATAGCATCTATATGCAAGCTTTGCAGATGATGAGCGGTCAAGGGGGTTGGCCTTTAAATATTTTTCTTTCCCCAGAAGATTTAGTGCCGTTTTACGCTGGTACTTACTTCCCTGTAGACCCGCGCTATGGTCGTCCGGGATTTATGCAAGTACTGCAAGCCCTTCGCCGTTATTACGATACAGAAAAAGAGGATTTACAGCAACGCAAAGCCTTAATTATTGAGTCGCTGCTTACGTCTGCGGTGTTGCAAGACGGTACAACAAACGAGCTAGAAGACCGTGAATTACTTCGCCAAGGTTGGGAAACCAGTACAGGCATAATTACCCCTAGTCAATCCGGCAATAGGTTTCCGATGATTCCCTATACAGAATTAGCACTGCGGGGAACTCGATTTAATTTTGAATCTCGGTATGATGGCAGACAAATTTGTACCCAGCGCGGACTAGACTTAGCGCTGGGCGGCATCTATGACCATGTAGGTGGTGGCTTTCATCGCTATACTGTTGACCCGACTTGGACAGTACCCCACTTTGAAAAGATGCTGTACGACAATGGACAGATCGTGGAGTATCTGGCTTCTTTGTGGAGTGCTGGAGTCGAAGAACCAGCGTTTGAGAGGGCAGTTGTCGGTACTATACAATGGCTAAAGCGGGAAATGACCGCGCCGGAAGGTTACTTCTATGCTTCTCAAGATGCCGATAGCTTCACTGTTCCCACGGCAATAGAACCAGAAGAAGGAACTTTTTACGTCTGGAGTTACAGGGAACTACAACAACTATTAACGCCTGAAGAATTAACGGAATTACAACAACAATTTACTGTTACTCCTAATGGTAACTTTGAAGGTAGTAATGTGTTGCAAAGAAGCCATTTAGGGCAACTGAGTACAACGCTAGAAACGGCACTGAGCAAGCTGTTTACCGCTCGCTATGGCGTTAGTTCTGAGTCACTGGAAACTTTTCCCCCGGCTCGTAACAACCAGGAAGCAAAAACCGCTAACTGGCTAGGTCGCATTCCCTCGGTGACAGATACGAAGATGATTGTCGCTTGGAATAGCTTGATGATTTCGGGGCTGGCTAGGGCTGCTGGGGTTTTCCAACAACCGTTATATCTGGAATTAGCAGCACGAGCGGCGAATTTTATATTGGAAAATCAGTTTGTGGATGGGCGTTTCCACAGACTCAATTATCAAGGAGAACCAACTGTTTTAGCGCAGTCTGAAGATTACGCCTTTTTTATTAAAGCTTTGCTAGATTTACAAACTTCCAACCCTGAGCAGAAGCAATGGCTAGAAAAAGCGATCGCTATCCAAGATGAATTTAACGAATTTCTCTGGAATATAGAAGTAGGTGGCTACAACAACACATCAAGGGATTCAAGTCAAGATTTAATTGTAAAAGAGCGGAGTTACGCGGATAATGCGACACCATCAGCTAATGGAGTTGCGATCGCTAACCTTGTGCGTCTCGCCCTACTCACCGATAATCTAGATTATTTGGATTTAGCGGAACTTGGTTTAAAAGCTTTTGCGAGTGTGATGCATCGCTCTCCCCAAGCTTGTCCCAGTTTGTTTACAGCTTTGGATTGGTATCGGAATTCTACCTTGATTCGTAGCACAACTGAGCAAATAAACGCTCTGATCCCCAAGTTTCTACCAACGGCTGTGTTTGCTGTAACATCTGATTTACCAGAGAAAAGCGTTGGGTTAGTTTGCCAAGGTTTGAAGTGTCTTGCACCAGCAGAAAGTGTAGAGCATTTATTCCAGCAAGTGCAGCAAAGTCAAAATAGAGGATGATTTTTAAGTCTATGAAGGAATAATTGACGAGTACATTCTCTGTAGAGACGGCAATTTATCGCGTCTTTACATGAGCATCTTTGTTGCATCGACTCGCATCTTTGTTGTATCGACTCGCATCTTTGTTGTATCGACTCGCATCTTAGTTGCATCGACTCGCATCTTAGTTGCATCGACTCGCATCTTAGTTGCATCGACTCGCATCTTAGTTGCATCGACTCGCATCTTAGTTGCATCGACTCACATCTTAGTTGCATCGACCTGCAAAAAATAACTATGACGACCAGAAGCGAATTAACCGCCATTGTGTTAGCCGGGGGTAAGAGTTCTCGCATGGGTCAAGATAAAGCTTTGATTCCCATTCAAGGGATGCCGTTGTTGCAGAGAGTTTGGGCGATCGCTCAAAGTTGTGCTGATATTGTTTATGTAGTAACTCCCTGGCCAGAACGCTATCAACATTTGCTTTTGCCTAGTTGCCAGTTTATCCGGGAAGTGCATTTGTCTGGAGAACAGGGTCCTCTAGTTGGATTTGCCCAAGGATTAGCCGAAGTACAGACAGATTGGGTGCTGCTGCTAGCTTGCGATTTGCCGAGGTTGCGGGTTGAGGTGTTGCAAGATTGGGTAACTAAACTTGATAGTGTGGAAGATGATGCGATCGCAGCTTTAGCTCATAATCCTAAAGGTTGGGAACCTCTGTGTGGTTTCTATCGCCGTCGCTGTTTGCCACAACTCTTAGAGTTTATCAACCAAGGGGGGCGATCGTTTCAGCAGTGGCTTCGACAATATCCTATAGAAGTTTTGCCATTATCAGAACCCGAAATGCTATTTAACTGTAATACACCAGAAGATTTGGCTTTAAGTTAATCAATGAGTAGAAGAATTCTCTGCTGCTTACCGAGTGCGACAGAATTTGCGATCGCTATCACTCTCAGGATATTGCCAAGAATAGGCAAAATGGCTAACTCCTTTCAATTGGGGAGCAAATTGGCGAAGTTCCTGCATTTGCACTTCTAGGGATGGACGATTACTGATCGATTTTCCCCACTGACCAGCTAAAGCAGGGATTATCTGCGTACCCGGTTTTGCCATACTCAAAACCCGTTGCACTTGCGCCACAATACAACTGGCATCACCGCAAGTCCCATAAAGCATCGGGTGCCACTGCAATGTAGTGGAGAACCGATCCCAAGGTTGCAAACGTGAATCATACCCTTGTCCGACAGTTTGGTTGCCATCAGGGAAAAACACTACCCCTGTGGGAATTCCTTGCTGCTTTGCTGGGTAACTAGCTATGGTGACAAAATCTAAGATTCCTTGCATGGCATGAGCAACGGCGAGTTGCCACAATTCCCATTGTAAAATTGGTTGTCTGTCAGTTGCAGATAGAATTGACTTTTGCGCTGATGGGGGAGTGCGTCCTTGCCAGAGGGGTTCCCCTTCTTGAGGATAAAGTTTATCAACTTCTGCTACATCTCCGGCGGTGACGTATGCCTTACTCAAAAAGCGCCGAATCAAGTCTAGCCCTTTGTAATTCTGTGCCCGCTTAAATAAAGCTTCTTGGATTGCGGGACTAAATAACCATAAATCTGAAACTTTGGTGGCGATGGAATCACTTCCTGCTTGTCGGGGATAACGCACGTAATCAAATAGCAAGCCATCTGGGCGACGGCGCAAAATTTCCTTTACCAATTGATAGTAGTCGCGTTTTGCTTGCGGGTTGTAAGGGTCGATAAATAGTTGAGAGCCGTTATCTACAACATATAAGCTCGTTTGACCTTTGCCATTACGAGCGATCGCCCCTGCTCTTTCTGGGCGCTGGGCGTAAGTATAGCCGAAATTTGTGGTAAACATCCAGGCGTAGACTTTCAAACCGCGTTGCCGACCTTTTTTAATTGCTGCGGCGAGTATAT
Source organism: Chroococcales cyanobacterium (assembly GCA_038249935.1). GTDB lineage: Bacteria > Cyanobacteriota > Cyanobacteriia > Cyanobacteriales > Nostocaceae > Nostoc. Next base: position 607 of record JBBSCU010000058.1, on the reverse strand, counting down.
CGACCTTTTCTGCCCCTGGGGTGCGAATCACAGCAGGCCAAATCGTCGGGTTAGCTGTTGCTGGCAATAGTACCTGCCCGTCGGAAAATACTTCCAAATAAACTTGGTTATAGCCACGATTGACAATGCGATCCATAACCTGATCAATTGTTCCTGGCTTAATATCACAGGGATACAAGCGCAACCAGATGGCTTGAACTTGCGGCCAAGTCCGAGTGCGACATTCTTGTAATTCCTGTGCCTGTTTTTGTACTATGTTTTGGTAGCTGGTTTGGGCATCTTGATTGCCTTTGAGAGCTGACAAACGTAAGTTTTCTTTTTCTTGCGCCGCCGTTGATGATAACTGGCAATACTCAGTTACTTGTGCCTTTACTGTTTGGCTATCAAGGTTGGTGAGCAACGAAGTACTAGTTAAAATAACAGCGAATAGGCGCGGCCAAACTAATACTGATCTTGCAACGTTCAAAGGACGGTTAGACATATTTAGTAGTAGATGGACACGATGATCATTGACTCCAATTTAGATAATTGTAGGCAACGTGTATCGAATTATATAGTTAAGTAGTAAGGGTTTTTAAACTTATTTTTTTAAGACCCTCAAAAACCT
>JBBSCU010000057.1:0-23641 GCA_038249935.1 Chroococcales cyanobacterium | reverse complement strand
TCAATCCCTAATAGGGATTTTAGGTAATTGCAATGTCTTGCTTGTCCTCTACTCACACAGCCAAAAGCTGTTTCAATCCCTAATAGGGATTTTAGGTAATTGCAATCACGACAAGCCCAATAAATGTCAAAGTGACAAGAAGTAGTTTCAATCCCTAATAGGGATTTTAGGTAATTGCAATCCGTCAGTAATTCTTATCTGTTATGAATTTATTAGTTTCAATCCCTAATAGGGATTTTAGGTAATTGCAATTAATGCTAATCCTGGTGAATACTGGAGATTTTCAAGTTTCAATCCCTAATAGGGATTTTAGGTAATTGCAATGGCAAGCGTCTGAAAGCCGCGTTTTATTTGGTTTTCAAGGTTCAGTTGCGCGAATACAAAAATCATAACACGAAGAGCTATCATTTGGCTAGATGCAAATGGCTGAAAACTAGTCCACATAAGGTGCGCGGATGGTTTAGAAAGGCGATCGCTCTCAAATCCTTGCACATAGAGCGATTCAGTCATTTTTTTAGTCACCCCTTCCCCAACACCTACCCATCCGCGCATTTAACAAAGAAATTAATCTAAGTAACGTTCTCACCTATTAAGACTTTGCCTATAATGTGCAAGCCCTTAAAGTATTAAGTTAGAAAGCTGCTTACTTAAATAGATACCTTACTCGATCAGGTTAGCTGACTTCAGAGCGATGTCTACGACGGGCTACGCCTACGCACCAATACCCCCAAACGCTGACGAGTGAAAAAGCTGAATCCCTTATTTGGCTACGTCTTCAAAGTCGGTTATCGCACAAGCAAACTCCCTAAAAGCTGTTTTAATCAAAACCTCTTTCGTTCCCCTTTCCAGCGAAGAATTGCGTATGAGGTCTGTTAATTCTATGAACAGCAGAGAGAACATAAAACGATCTTGGCGGTCAACTTGTTTTACACAGGACGATATAAACTCATAAAGCTCTGTTTTTCTGGGTTTGGTTTGTTCATCCCATATTTGTAATCCCAGCCGGAAGGTTCTCAAGCGGATTTCATTAGTATTGAAGGACGCATCTTTGTAGCGGACTGATATGCGTTGGGGTAATTCCATGAGTTTTAGCTATATATATTCAATGTAAAGTAATTATTCAGTTATATTTCGACTCAACCGGAAAAATCTAATATTTTGCACCAATCCTGCGTTAACGTTTTGGTATTGATGTTCTTACTTTTCAACAGCATTCAGTGGCTTAACTCACATAGTAGTGTAGTTGTTTTTTGTATAGCGATCGCTGGATGCCGAAAAGTATCATCTATGTCATTTCTCTTGTTAACCTTTAGAATCGCAACCTGCAAATCCCCGACTTATTTAAGAAGTCGGATATCTTGTTTCTCACCAATGATTAAGGATTGCTATATCATTATTCTCTTCCAAATACGTCCATACTTCAATCCCTCTTGGTAACTCAGCACTGCTGAACTGATTCTCCTTCTGACAAATGGTTCACCCGATTGGGTGAATGCGATCGCCTACTCAGGAACTACTCTAAAAGAGGTACAGTTCTAATTCTGTTAGCGATTATGCCCACAAAATTGAATTGGCTATTCTGGCTTTTAATTCTACATCAATAGCTTGTGTATCAAAGGATCAAAGAGTGAATGAAACCGTTATAAAATCGCTGTATACACCAGATTGCGAGCAACAGGCTATTAACCTGATCTCAAAAATTGCTGTCAATTTACCAGGAATAATTTTCCAAGTTCTGCAACAGCAGGATGGTTCTGTGTTTGTCCTTTATATAAGTTCTAGTTGTAAATATTTGTATGAAATAGAACCAGAAACTATACAGTCAGACTTTCGGGTGCTATACAAGCTGATTCATCCTCTAGATATAAAAGCCTTTGTAGAATCTATTACTGTTTGTAGTACCACTCTTACACCTTGGCATTGGGAAGGTCGGATCATTACGCCTAGTGGCGAAGTTAAGTGGATTCAAGGTACTTCGCAACCCGAACTACAAACTAACGGCGATTTTCTTTGGAATGGTTTGGTCATGGATATTACAGACCGAAAACAAGCCCAAGAAAAATTGCAAGAAAGCGAAGTGCGGTATCAAGCAATTTTGGATGCTATCCCCGATTTGATGTTTCGCATCAGTCGTGATGGTAAGTATCTCGATTTAAAAAGTGAGGGAGCAAATATCACTCTTTCGAGAGAAGAAATAGTTGGAAAAAATTTGCAAGAATTATTGCCTAGTGATGTTGCAACGATCAGCCAAGAAGCGATGCCTACGGCGGGCTACGCCTACGCTAAGACTTTAGATTCGGGAACTTTACAAACTTGTGAATATCAGCTACAAACGCCTTTGGGAGTCCGAAATTATGAGGCGCGGTTGGTAGTGAGTGGCCAAGACGAGGTACTAGCAATTGTACGGGATATCACAGAACGGAAACAAGCAGAAGTCGCCTTACAAAATCTTGCCCAAAAATTTTCTAAAGCTTTCAGTTGCAGTCCCGATTCAATTACCATCAGTACGCTTGCTGAAGGACGCTTTATAGAAGTTAACGACAGTTTTGTGGAACTTTCAGGTTATGAGCGAAATGAAGCGATTGGTAAAACTTCTTTTAAGTTAAATCTTTGGGTACACGATCGCGATCGCCTGAATTTGTTACAGGAGTTGCAAGCCAGAGGAGTTGTTCGCAACTTGGAACTTGAATTTCGACAAAAGTCTGGCGAGATAATTACAGCACTGCTTTCAGCCGAAGTCATTGATTTAGATGGTGTTCCGTGTATCCTAGCAGTCCATCACGACATTACAGAACGCAAGCAGGTAGAAGCGCAATTACGCTTATCAGCACACCGCGATCGCTTGTTGGCAGAAACCCTAGTGCGAATTCGGTCTTCGCTGAATTTAGAGCAAATTCTCCAAACCACCGTGACGGAAGTCAGGCAATTTCTGCAAGCAGATCGAGTTTTTATTAGTTTAAATAATGCCAGTTTAGGAGTCAGAACTCTTGCCGAATCAGTAGATCCCAAGTATCCATCAGTCTTAGGTTGGTCTACTAATGATGAAGCTTATTTACAAGAATTAAGAAACTTACTAAAAGATAATCTGGTGCGTGTCATTGAAGACATAACGCAAATAGCAGTATCTCCCAAAGTTAAAGCACACTATCAAAAATTCCAAACCAAGGCTACTTTGGTTGTACCAATTATGTTAAACAATAAATTATTTGGTGCATTAATTGCCAATCAATGCTCAGGGGTGCGTCATTGGCAGCCAATAGAAATTGACTTATTACAGCAGATGTCAGAACAGGTAGCGATCGCCATTCAGCAAAGTCAGATATACCAAGAACTAGCAGAACTCAACACTAATTTAGAACACCAAGTACAAGAACGGACAGCAGAGTTGCAGCAGAAAATGCAAGAAGTTGAAGAATTGCATCGGATAAAAGATGTTGTTTTGCACACAGTTGCCCACGATTTACAAACTTCGGTGATGGGTAACTTGATGGTGTTGAAGAATCTATTAAATCAGGAAGTGGGGAGTGGGGAGTGGGGGGCGAGAAGCAGGGGGGCAGGAGAGGCGGGGAGCAGGGGAGAAGAATTAATACCCAATGCCCAATGCCCAATGCCCAATGCCCATTACCCCTTATCCCCAGAGGGGGCCCAACCTTCCCTAATTCCAGTATCTCGCTCAATCATCGAGCGAATGATTCAAGGCAATGATCGCCAACTGACGATGATTAACTCGTTGCTAGAAATTAATTCCTGTGAAAAACAGGGTATTGAAATCAAGCTTGAACTTGGGCAATTTAGCACCCTACTGGCAGGAATATTCGCCCAGTTGGAACCCATGCTGATCCAAAACCAAGCAACTCTGAAAAATTTGGTTCCCGCAGATTTACCGTTAGTAATGGCAGATCCAAATTTGTTGCAGAAAGTTTTGGCAAATTTACTGACACATAGCTTGCAAAACAATCCACCAGGATTAAACTTTATTCTGAGTGCCACCCTTGAGGCTGGAATGATTCGCACTCAGATTCAAGATGACGGTGTAGCTATGAGTAAACTAGAGTGCGATCGCCTTTTTGATCTTCATGTGCGTGATCCCCAAGACTGTTGTTCCACAAGCATTGGCTTAAAAATGTATCTTTGTCGGAAAGTTATTAAGACACATGGCGGCGAAATCGGTGTTATTAGTAACCGCAAGCACGGGTTAACTTTCTGGTTTACATTACCTTTGGCAACTTCATTCGCAACAAATCGCCCATAAATGACCAAAAAATGAGAGGGTGTTATTTATAGCAATGTTTAGTAAAGGAAACACTCTCGACGGTATGGGCAAAGTTGCTCGGATGCTAATGGCTACTCAATTTACAACAGTGCAAAGGTGGTGGAGAAAAACTTTTTCTCCACCAACAACAGATGAAATCACTACTTCTTACAAGGCTAGGCGCAACCGCTTTTTGTGGCAGAGATTGCGTTTATGGTTATGGCTGGCGCTGATTTGTTTGTTGTCTTTTACTTTGCGAGACATTTACGGCTTGTTTTTCCCTTTTCAAGAGTTGGAGAGGCTGCCAGAAGTACTTAGAGCGAAAAGCCTTGTAATCAATGTTGCAATACTTTTGAGTATAATTATCTGCTTTGCCCTACATAAAACTAAATTAGGTCGCGATCGTCCAGATTTATTATTTTTAGGGTCTTCTTGGTCAATTAGTCTAGCATCACAGTTGTTTGCAACCATCAGAGGTTTTGCACTACCGGACACCATCGGTTGGTCGCTGCTGTTTTTGAGCCAAGCTATATTAATGCCAGTCTACTGGCTTCTTCACTTGCTGACTCAAGTGAGTGTGCTGGTTTACTATTTTGGTGTGAATACAGTACTTGGGCTAAAAGTACGAGTCCCCGAACACCCAGAAATATATAATGTGACGTTCATTTTATACATTTTTTGGTTTTGTACTATATGTGACATCGGTGTTTATCTGTACGATCGCCTGCAACGCTCTGAGTTTTACGCTCGTCAAGAACTGGAATCTGCTTATCAAAAACTCAAGGTTGCAGAAGCTAAATATCGCAGCATTTTTGAGAACGCTGTTGAAGGGATCTTTCAAAGCAGTCCCAATGGACGTTACATTACGGCAAATCCGGCTTTAGCACGCATTTATGGCTACTCCTTAGCGGAGGAGGTGACAGCAAATGTCACTGATATTGAAAAATTGTATGTTGACCCGAACCGCCGTGCAGAATTTGTGCGCTTGATGGAAAAGTATGGCAGTGTTTCAGAATTTGAGTCTCAAATTTATCGTCGAGACGGGAGTATTGTTTGGATTTCGGAAAAAGCCTACGCAGTCCATGACGAACATCTTAAACTGCTTTACTACGAAGGTTTGATTGAAGACATTACCCAGCGTAAACAAACTGAGGAAGAACTACGAGTATTTTTCCATGCAGTTTCTCACGACTTACGCAACCCAGTGTTGGGTACTTTAATGGTGCTGAAAAATTTGCTTGCACGTCCAGAGGAAAATATTTCGATTTCACGCTCAATTTTAGAGCGGATGATTCAAAGTAGCGATCGCCAACTCAACTTAATTAATTCTTTGATGGAAGCTCATATCAGCGAAGTCCAAGGTGTGTTTTTGCAACGTCAAGCCGTACAATTACTTACAGTTGTCGAAGCTGCGATCGCAGACTTAGAGCCATTGCTGGTACACAATCAAGCAAAGCTGACAAATTTGGTATCCGCAGATTTGCCATTAGTGAATGCTGATCCCACGCAACTATGGCGAGTTTTTTCTAACTTAATTGTCAATGCCCTTAAACATAATCCCCCAGAATTGCTCTTAACAATCAACGCTACCCGTAAGAATGACAAAATTTATTGTACTGTAAGTGATAACGGTGTAGGAATTAGTCAACAACAAAGCGATCGGCTTTTTGACCTTTACTTTCGGGGTGCAAGTATCCGCAATTCTGTAAGTTTGGGATTGGGGTTATATTTATGTAAGCAAATCATCCATGCTCACGGCGGCGAAATAGGTGTAAACAGTGCATTGGATGCAGGGGCAACTTTTTGGTTTACATTACCTATTCGCTGACTATTATAGCAGTTCTCGTTTACGTGAGGTACACCCGTAGGGGCACGGCATGCCGTGCCCCTACACCTTGCTTGAGTCTTGCTACACATAGAGTAATATTTTTAGGTAATTGGGTAGTAGTCATTAGAGGTTTTATTTTTATTTCAGAGGTAAACCGTCCTGAAATACTAGCAATTCTCCCGGTTGGATTGGCGTCCAAACTTCGTTGTCAGTCAGGGGGGTGGTAGCAATGACGGCGACGCGATCGCGTTCAGTAGTCACCTCCCGAAAATCTACAGTCATATCTTGGTCAATCAAATGAGCAGCTGCAAAAGGCGCTTGGCGGATAATATAGCTGAGTTTGGTTGAGCAATAAGCAAAAAAGTGTTCTCCATCTGATAATAAATAATTAAATATACCTGATTTTGCAATTACATCAGTAATTTCTAGCAGCACGGGGGACAATTTTTGGATGCTAGGCTTACCCTCAGGAAAACGCGATCGCAATGTTTCTAGGATCATGCAGAATGCTTTTTCACTATCGGTATCACCCACAGCTTGATAAAAGCCTAAATTTTGTGGATCAAAATCTGGCAAATTACCATTGTGGGCAAACACCCAATACTGACCCCACAATTCTCTGCGGAAAGGATGGCAGTTATGTAGGGCAACTTCGCCCTGTGTAGCTTTACGGATATGGGCTATGACATGGGTTGAGTGAATGGGATAACTCCGCACGAACTCCGCTACCGGAGAAACAACAGAAGGTTGGGCATCTAAAAACATCCGACATCCCTTGCCTTCAAAGAAAGCAATGCCCCAACCATCCCTATGATCATCCGTTTTTCCTCCCCGTGCAGAAAACCCTTCAAAAGAAAAGCAAATATCCGTTGGAACATTGCAATTCATTCCGAGCAATTGACACATGATAACGTTATACCAATAGTTTCAGCCATAAAAAAGATTATTCATACTATTAGCGTACTATTTTAGTGCCTTTCATAAGTTAAAAACGTATTTAACCTTACAAGTCAAAGCAATTATGACCATAACCAGCCACGAATACTTATTTAATCAAGGCTGCCAAATTCATCACACATTCAGGAAACTGGCGCTTTAATGCTGGAAAAACCGGACAAGGTGCTTGTTCTTGTAAATTCTCCGGTTTACTCCAAGTAAAGGGAGCCTTCTGCGCCGCAGACATCCACACTAAACGCTTTGCCCGTGTCATAGCAACATAGAGTAAACGATACTCTTCAGATGTTTTCAAATGCTTTGCCACCTCCCAAGCTTGACTAACATCCGGTATGGTAGATTCTTCGTGGAGAGTAGCGCGAATTTGGGCACGAGCTACTTCTGATAAAGTAAAGTCGCCTAAAAACTGGCTTTGGGGAGGAACCCAAAATCTCCCAGGAATCAAGTTTTCGTGGAGAAAGGGAAGAAACACATAGTCCCAATCCAGTCCTTTGGCTTTGTGCATGGTAATAATTGTCAGTTGACCGCTACGAGTATACCGCTCTTCCGAATCCTCGGTTTCCACTGGTTCAAACCTTTCAGAACTGACGATTTCACTTAAAGCTGACAGCATTCCCCCCATCGAACTATTGCTAGCTATCTGCTGGTTTACCCGTTCTGCGAGTTTGTCAGCAGTTGCCAATTCTGCTTGGTCATAATTTAACGTCAAGGCGAGGAAAGAAATTAGCTGATACAGTGGCAATTCCAACCGAGCGCGGAGTAAACTGCGACATAAACGTGCGGTTTTTTGGACTGACTCTGACTGCGGTGCTGCTAGGGGGCCAGGATACAAAAACTCTTCTGGCAAACTAGCAAGGGCGTTGAGGTCTTGGGTAGGAATTAATTGGCGCTGTACTAATGCTTCTAATGCAGCTTTGAGGTAATCGGGGGAGTGGGGCCGATCGCAAAATTGGAGTAATGCTAAAATTTCTTGGGGAACATGGGAACGGCGATCGCGTTCTCCCACATCATAAAGTATAATTTTACACTCTTTGCACACAGTAGTTAGAGCCTCTGCTAACCATCGTCCTTGGCGGTTTTCTCGGACTAAAATCGCTGCGCTATTTTGTGTTGGGTCTTCGCCAAATAACTCAATCACTCTTTGAGACAACAATTCAACAGTGTGATGAATATCACGCGGGGTATAAAGTTCTAGTCCTCGTCCCATCGGTGCTGGGTTGGCGTTACTTTGCGGATCACCAACTTCAACAGGGCGAATTGTCTGCAAGCGAAATGGCAATTGTGGTTTGTAAGTAGTCTGTTGTCCGTTATTCGTTTTTGCTGACTGTTGATTATTGATCCATTTGAGGGCAAAGTTAGCAGCTTCAATAATTATTCTGGTACTGCGACCGGCTTGATCCATCGTTGCCAATCGCTTGATGCGATCGCACTCTTCGCAAAATTGCCGAAAATAAATCGGGTCAGCTGGGGTAAAAGTGGAGTTAATTGCTTGGTTGGGGTCGCCAACTCGGACTAGGTTGAGTGAGGAGTGCGTAGAGACGCGATGAATCGCGTCTGTACAAGAGTTATCTCCCCCATCACTTGCCAAAATTTCTAAAAGCTGCGTCTGTAATGGGCTAGAATCTTGGGCTTCGTCTTCAAAGACGGCGAAAACTTGCTTTTGCTCGTAGCGACGAGCGCTGTCATTTTCTAAAACGCGCAGTGCGGCTAAAATCATATCGTCGTAGTCGATGAAGTCACGCGATCGCATTAAGTTTTGATATTGCTCATATAACCCTGCCGCTACGCTCAAAATTGCATATTCGTCTGTGGTTTGTTTACTCCACTCCCGTAACTTTTCTGGCGATATCCCAGAACTTTTTGCTTCATGAATTACCGTATTAGCCAATTCCGGTAATACTTCTGTTCGCAGCACCGATTGACGACGTAACCTTTCTGTTTCTTCCCCGTCAAATTGATGACCTTCTAATAACCGCAAATAACGTTCTGGATTATTCGCAATCCATTGTTCTACAGCAGTTCTAATAAAGCGATGACTTTGAGTTGGTGTAATTAATGTGATATTTTCTAACTGCAAACCCGACAAATCAGGATGGCGACTGGCAATATTCAATGCTAAACCGTGTAGGGTATAAACAAAAAATCCCGTTTGAGGTAGAGATAATTTCTTTAAGTCTTTGCGAATCTTCGCTTTAATATTGGCAGCAGCGGAGCGAGTAAAGGTAACGACTACCAAGTGACGGCGGGAGGATGAACGCTCATACTGACGTGCGATCGCGATCGCCGCCGCCGCCGCCATCCCAGTAGATTTACCTGCACCAGGAACGGCAGAAATCGCCAAAGGGCCAGATTGCCAGTCAGCCATTTGCTGTTGTCCAGGGCGTAGACCATTGCGGATTGCGAGGATTTTCTCCCGCAAAGAAAGAATAGGCGATCGATCAGAAAATTCTGAGTTGAGTGATTCTTGAGCCACAGGAGCAGTAAATTTAGACTCTGACATATCAAATTTTATATTTTAAATACTATATCCCCCGCTCACAATCCCCATCTTAGGAGTACCTTGCTGATGGGGACTTCCGCGATCCGTTAAAAAAAATTAAATCATGTAGGTTGGTTGAGGAACAAAACCCAACGTTTTCAAGCCTTTGTTGGGTTTAACTTCCTTACGAGACGCTGTTTGCGTTCGTTCAACCCAACCGATAATTATTCTTAAATGAACAGTGGTAGAGCATATTACGGCGTTAATCCTATCTAAAATTGAATTTATTCGTCAATCTGCCAGGAATCTTTAGTTAATTCTTCATCCAGAATTTTCTTAGGACGCACAATGATCATAATTTGTCCTAATAGGGGAATTTCTGGCTCAGTTTCAAACCACTGAAAATCTAATTCACCGCCCTTTTCAACAACAAAGTAGCTGGAGGCATCCCATTGTCGTTGGGCACGATCTACCACTACGACGACGAGTTCTATTCGGCTTTGGTTTTGGATGGGAAAGCGATCGCTACTCGCTAAAATTACTACTGGATCTTCTGCCGCCAGCAGCACTTGCCAACCTGGTAATGGCACCCAAGCTTGTTCTCCAGAAAACTTAACCATCCGAAATGGTTCAATTTCGGTCACAATGGGCACAGCTTGCAAGTCTTGCGGTGACAATGGCAACTCGCCTACTACGGGGACGATTCGGGGTAATTGTTCTTCAGATTCCAGGCGGTAAAAGGGTAAAATTGGAGCCGGACGCTGGGGAACGGTAGTAAAATCAGTTAGTAACTGTTCGATTTTTTGCCTTGCTGCTGGGGTGTGAGCAAAGCGTAAACCTTTGGCAATTAGGCGCGATCGCTGTTGTAAATCACTGTTTTGGCGGGCCAGTTTCCAAACTTGGTGAGCAACGGCATCTCCAGGATGGGCAGAAAACCCTTCTGGCAAAATGCGAAAATAGGAAAACTCTTTAATTACTTTTGCCACATCCCGCGCCTCATCAGCGTCGAGTTTCTGAACGAAGATCAGTTCAGCAGTGGCGGCACGTTCTTCTTGGGTGAGCAAACGCAGCTCGTACAACACATCACTGCCGCGTGTAGCATAGTGCGATCGCGTGGCTGCCGATACTCCAGAGTTTTCCAAAGAATTGTAAACTTGAGAACCAACAACCACCTGATTTTGTTGAATTGGCTCAAATCCAGTCGCCTCAAAAATTTCTTGGGGATTGTAACCGGACTTTAGCAACGAGGCGATCGCTATTCCCCATTCCACCCAGTTGCCTTGTTTTTGCCTCAGCTTTCGCAGTAATTCTTGTGCTACATCGTTGGTAGCATTTTCTTCGGGATTCTGAGCGTTGGGTGGTAGATCATTCATAATCGGAGTACAAGTTTTAACTTGAGAGGTTGATTAACACCTCATGAGCAAGTCTTATTCTAATCTGTAAGCAACCCACGGCTATAAGCTTTAAGCTTCAGCTTCAAATCTGCCCTATCGGAAAAAGGGATAATTACCCCTTTAATTGACAAAAAAGACCCGGACTTTTGGACTGGATTACAAATTTTCAAGGTGAAAGCCCATAAGGTTGAGGTTTCTAGCACAGCGTCGAGAATCAAAAGCTTGTGTAAGCGGGTGGGACAAGATATTTGGGCAATAAAATTTCCTCCGTGTTTTTAGATGAAATGTGTTTAAAAGTGTGAAATAAGACCGTAAAAATCCCTAATACACTTGAGCTATTCGTCAACTAAACTGGGTATGGAATATAACAAGATAGTGAATATTTAAAGGAAATATCTTATGGATAATCCCAGTCTTGAAAATAGTCAAGTCCAATATCAAATGATGACTCTAGAACGACCAAAAAAGCTCAAAATCCTAGTAGTTGACGATGAGCCAGATAATCTCGATCTGCTTTATCGCACCTTTAGACGCGACTTTAATGTTTTGAAAGCTGATAGTGGAGTTCACGCCCTACAAGTTTTGGCAGCAGAAGGAGAGGTAGCGGTGATTATCTCCGATCAACGGATGCCAGAAATGAAAGGAACTGAGTTCCTCAGCAAGACTGTATTTCAGTTTCCCGACACGGTAAGGATAATTCTGACTGGATTTACTGATATTGAAGACTTGGTAGAGGCGATTAACGCTGGGCAAGTCTATAAATATATCACTAAGCCTTGGGACCCAGGGGAGCTCAAGGCGGTGGTACAAAGAGCAGCAGAAACCTACGACTTACTCAAGCAACGTACAGAAGAGTTACGCCGTGCTCATGTTCAGATGGCACTGGTGAGTGTCTTGGTACAAATAACTCAAGCAGCTTCTAGCTTAGAGGCAACCCTCGCCCCAATTGCTAGAGCCGTTGGTGAGACTTTTGCTGTGGAAGGTTGTATTCTGCAACTTACAGATGGAAATACTTTAGTTGCGACTCAAGGAACTTACAGCGATGCAGGTGCAATAGAAAACTGGCTCTCTCAAGACCCATTAACAACAGAGGCGATCGCCACAGGGGAAATCCAAACTTCCTTGAATATACCTAAAGACGCTAACTTAAATGATGCTATTCACTACCAAAAAACTGGCGTGCAAGCACATTTAGTTATCCCAATTAGCTACCGAAATAAACTGTTGGGAGTATTGTCGCTACAGTGGAAACAACCGTGTACTTTGCGAGAAGATGAATTAAAGCTAATTGATTTGTCAGCGCAACTGGTAGCGATCGCTCTTACGAGTAGTGGCTGCCATTAAACCATTGTATAGTTGTCATTAGTCATTTGTCCGTTGTCAAAAACCAATGACTAATGCCCTCTGCTCAATGACCAATGACTAACGAAATTCAGTCCATTTTTAACCGCATTGCTCCAGTCTATGACCAGTTAAATGATTGGTTGAGTTTGGGACAGCATCGAATCTGGAAAGAAATGGCAGTGAAATGGAGTGCAGCTAAACCGGGAGATACTGCATTAGATTTGTGTTGCGGTAGTGGCGATTTAGCCCTGCGTTTGGCACGGCATCTGGGAACAACAGGACAGGTGTATGGAGTGGACTTTGCCCCAAACCTGCTAAAAACTGCTAGAGAACGCTCCCAAAGGCAGTACCCCCAACCTGTTATCAACTGGGTAGAAGCCGACGTGCTAAATTTACCCTTTGATGACAACCAATTTGACGCCGCAACAATGGGCTATGGTTTAAGAAATGTTAAAGATATTCCCCTCAGTCTCCAAGAGTTATATCGTGTCCTCAAGCCAGGCGCTAAAGCCGCAATTTTAGACTTTCATCGACCGAGTAATCCTGCGCTACGTGCCTTTCAACAGTGGTATCTGGACGGTTTTGTAGTGCCAGTTGCCAATCATTTAGGGTTAAAAGAAGAATATGCTTACATCAGTCCCAGCTTAGACCGTTTTCCCATTGGGAAAGAGCAAATAGATTTAGCCCGTCAAGTTGGTTTTGCTATTGCTACCCACTACCCCATTGCGAGCGATATGATGGGAGTGCTGGTAGTCAAGAAAAATGAGTGATGAGTTAGAAGTTATGAATTATCAGTAGTGATAAATTCTCATTTAAAATTTATCATTCTTAACTCCTCACTCTAAACTCCTAACTTTTTTAATTCTTCCCTGTGGACTGGTCTCATCTTTGGCTTTATGTGTCTCCCCCGGTACTGGGTGGAATTATTGGTTATTTCACAAATGATATAGCCATAAAAATGTTGTTCCGTCCTTACCGAGCAATTTATATCGCTGGACGAAGAGTACCTTTCACCCCTGGATTGATTCCCCGCAACCAGGAACGTCTGGCTCTGAACATTTCCGATACAATCATGGGGTCGCTGCTGACACCGCAAGAATTGCAAAATCTGGCAAAGCGCCTGTTGCAAACAGAACGGGTACAAGCAGCAATTATCTGGTTGTTACGGCTGGCTATCGAACAAATCAAAACAGATAAAAACCAAAAAAGTGCCAAAATTGTAGCGGGAATTTTGCGGGATTTACTAGGGGAATCATTACCACGATTACTCAAAGTTTTGGCGCGACGTGAAGATTTTTTAGAAGCGCAGATAAATCAAATTTTTGACCAGATATTGCTGGAATTTCAACTGAGTGAAGAACAAGCCACGCGGCTTGCTGATTGGTTATTGCAAGTAGTTTTACCGCCTGATTTGCTGCGCCAGACGATAGTTGATTTTTTGACCGATCGCACAATTCAAATTATTGATGAAGGCTTTCGAGAAAAAAGTAGTGGTACTTATTGGGTAGTAGCAAATTTATTTGGTTTACGTAATACTCTCACACGGCTACGGACTTTTTGTTTGGATGAAAAAGAGGTTGCCAATTCTCGCTTGCAGGAATTGACTCAAGATTTGCAAATACGCGATCGCATTCGGAAATTACTGCAAAATTTATCATTACAAAACTTGCCAATTGGGACGGTGCGCCAACTCCGAAAAACCACCCGTGAAAGTGTCCGCCATTACCTGCAAAATAGTGGCAGCGATTTTTTACAAGGATTAACTGATTCTGTTGATTGGGAAAATATTGCTGTAGTGCTGCTGAATCGTCTTAGTAGTTCACCTGTTGTAAGTACTTCTTTAGAAGTTATGAGTCAAGAGTTGGCTCTAATTTTAGAGAAGTATTTAGAAAAAGATTTAGAAGCAATTGTGGCGCAGGTGATTCCAATTTTGTCGATAGATCAAGTCATCGTTGACCGTGTAAAATCAACTTCAGCTGCTGATTTAGAAGCTGCAATAGAGGGAATTGTCAAAAATGAATTGCAAGCGATCGTAACTTTAGGCGGTGTTTTGGGTTTGGTCATCGGGTTATTGCAGACAGGGTTTTTACTATTGAGTCAATATTAACTTCTTGTCTGTAAAATTTTATCAAATCAGAATTCAGGAGTCAGAATGGGCTAAACGCCCCGCTATCGCTAACAGAATGAATTCTGTGTTGACTGGTAGATGAATAAATGGGTTTAAGACCCCCGCTAAATCTTCAATTTAGCGCTCTACAATTAGTGGCGGGTCTAAGAACAAAGTTGCTCCTCTACAGCGCTACGCGCATCCTGCGGCGGGGGCTACGGTGTACACACAACTCTTCTAAAAAACCAAAATCGTCGTAGATCCCCTTAAACCCCCATAAAAAAGGGGGACTTTGATTCCTGTTCCCCCTTTTTTAAGGGGGGCTAGGGGGGATCAGTAAGTGCCTAAGATCACAGACAATCACTTTTCAAACATCCTCTAAGAAGGAAACCCTCTTCATTGCGTTGTGAACATTAAAATCATATCTAAAGATTTTTAATATTAGTTCTTCAGATAGATCAGAAATTTTACAGACAAATATTACTATAAATATAGTCAGAAGCAAACAAACAACGTTTTCACAAAAGGAGAATTCTTATGGGTAACATAATAGCTTGGTTGGTTTTGGGTTTAATTGCAGGTGCGTTAGCTAAGTTATTTTATCCAGGAACCCAAGGTGGCGGTATTCTCTCGACCATTGTATTAGGGATTCTCGGAGCCGTAGTAGGTGGTTATCTAGGTCAAACTTTGTTAGGAAGTGGTTCAGCAGCAGCAGCGTCCGCAGGTGCTTTCTCACTTGGAAGCATTCTATTTGCCGTTCTTGGTGCCATGCTATTGATTTTCCTTTGGGGTTTGCTAACTCGTCGCGCTGTGTAATTTCCTGAGTTTGGTTAACACTTTGGGGAATCATTTCTAGTGACTAGAAACAGTAAAATGACGTTAGAAAAAGAACGAAGGTTTCTAGATATTTTTGCTAAACATTTAGACGCGGAATTGGCGCTTCAGCAACTAAAAGCTACTGATTTTACAATGCACAAAGTTTCTGTGATTGCACGGAATGTAAAAGAACAGGGTGACATTGCTAGTGTGGAAGTTAAAAAGCCAACTAGCAATACATCACATCAAGGTGCTTTAGGTGGTCTTACTAGCTTATTAGTTAGTCTAGGCGTGTTGACGATTGCTGATATCAATCCAGTCACGGTGGCTGAACTAGAAGCAACAGCGATCGCTACTATTTTATCAGGCAGTGCGATCGCTGTTACCGCAGATACATTGGCCGTGGTGTTACTAGGTTTAGGAATTCCTGAGTAGCTGGCTAGACATTATGAAGACCAAGTGAAGCTTGGCAATTATGTTGTAGTATTAAATGGCACTGATATTTACATTGCAGGTGCGAGAGCGATTTTAGAGAGTAACAAAATTCAACATTTTCGTGTTTATAGCCAACTGACAATTAATACAAATAGAAGCGATCGCCATGTTATGAATACTAATCTTTACTTCTAATTAAACGTCAAAGTTAATTGGCAGAAGTTTTGCCATATATCTTAATTATACACATTCCTTAAAATTTATAGGAGAAGCATATTGCTTTTCCTATAAATTTTGCACTCGTATAAATACAGGGGTATTTCATTCTAGGCAAGTGCTGTTTGCCGAAAATGGCAGAGATGGCATAGACCAGCTGCAAGCTAATCCTGACATTAACATAGTTTTGATGGATATAATGATGCCGGAAATGGATGGTTATGAAACCACCCGCGCCATCCTTCTCCAACAAGAGTTTCGCTCACTACCAATTATTGCTTTAACTGCCAAAGCCATGCCAGGCGATCGGGAAAAGTGCATCGAAGTTGGAGCTTCTGACTACATCACCAAACCTGTAGATACCGAGCAACTGCTTTCATTGCTCCGGGTTTGGTTGTATCGGTAAGGAAGTAGGGAGTGGTGAAAGAATGTAGAAACAATAACAATGACAGAAAATTAACTTCAGTAATAAAATAGTCAGGTTATCTCTTGAGATAAAATTCCTTTCTCTCGGCGGATACTAGTACTTACATTATGATGGCTGCTATGTTAGGAATATGACAATAGTAAGACAAAACACTCTAAATACAACCGTAAGTCCTCCAGAAACGCTGGCAGAAAAATATATTGAAGCAGAGCGGATGCGTGATATTCGGTTATTACTGCAAAACTTGTTTAACAGTGAAGAAGCTACTGTCAAACTAATCCTGGATTGTCTTTACGATGTTGGTTCAGTCAACCTGATCAACCAAAAGATTCGCTTGCAACCCTTTAATAGGGTGATGAAATTAATTGCCAGAATGTCCAAACCAGTTTTTAGAGCCTTCGCCTGGAATTGGTTTAAGAAAAACTGTCCCCAACTGATTACTAATTGGCTACACTCAAAGGTCACTTTTGGAAATCCCCAAAATCAGCCCCAAGAGGTAGTTATTGAAGTTACAGAAATTAAACCATATCCTTTAACACAAACAGAAACTTTGAGCCAAGAGATTAAAAATCTGCGCTACCAAGTTAGATGGCTAGCTGGGATTTCAATAATAGCGATCGCTGTTCTAGGAGTAACAGTCAGTTGGTTAAACTGATTTATTTATGGAAATGACCAAAAGTCCAGCATTGTTATTCCAAAAAGCCCATTCATGCCTGGGGTAATAATTATGAATTAACAATTATTAATTATAAATTATTATGACTTTGCTTAAACCTACCTTGGAGGATATCGAAATACATCTGCTATTAGAAGGAGTGTATCAGTACTACGGTTATGACTTCCGCAATTATGCTCTTTCCTCACTCAAGCGTCGAATTCAAGGCTTCATAAATTCAGAAGGGTTAGCTGAGAAAGTATTACAAAATGCCAAAAGTGGTATTTTCTCCCTAAAACTGATGCAGGAATATACTCAGCTTTACCTGAAAGCAGGTGGCAAAAAGTCATTTTCTGAATATTATACAGCGGCTTATGACAATGCTATTTTTCGAGCATCCCTGAGAGAAAATGTTGTCTTTGCCCAGCATAATTTAGCAACTGACAGTTCTTTTAATGAGTTTAATGTCATCCTTTGTCGTAACGTCCTCATATATTTCAATCAGGTACTTCAAAAGCGGGTACATGAACTCTTTTATAATAGTCTCTGCACCTTTGGCATCTTGGGTTTAGGACGACAAGAATTGCTCAGGTTCACTCCCTATGAACAATACTATGAAGAGATAGTCAAGGGTGAGAAACTATACAAAAAAATAGCTAGCCTTTGAAGAAGACGCTTTAAGTTGAAGAATGGAAACTATGAGCAGGAGTATCCCAGTTTTTTTTAGCGAGTAAATTAAAAACTGCTCTTCCTAAAAGTAGCAGATATAGCGGTTCCCATTCAGATGCGGTACAACGTTATATCCCAAGGTGTAGGGGCACGGCATGCCGTGCCCCTACGGGTGTACATCACGTAATAGCAAAAAGCCCAAAAGAAGAATTTAGGCATCCTCAAGTTCAAATTGAGCCACTGTAACCGCGTTAAAAGCGAAAGCCAAAACTAATGGCATTGGAGACTGAAACCAAAAGGTAAAAAGAACAGCTAGGATTGTACCAATCACTGCTGACACCGACCATAATCGTTCTTCAAAAGTTAATCCCTTTTCGGCTTTAATCAATCTGAGAGCATGAACTGGGATTGGTTCCGGCATTACCCCACCCGGAGGAAAAGCCCAGTAGTTGTTACGCCGCTCGACAAACAAATCTGTCCAGCCATTTTCTTGGCACCATATCTCAATCCATTGAAGTGAGTAATGATTCATCATCGGGGTTGGGAATTCGGTTTGTGGAAGTTGTGTACTTAGTGAATATAATCTCTCAGAGATTCCTAAGAAAATAATTGCTATGAAATAAACGCTAATTTGGCAAATTTTAAGCTTTGTTAAGCAGTTGAGATAGATTATTTTATATAAAGCTATAAAGCTCAAACATTGCTTGCCTTAATTAACAGATTAACAGTCGATAGAAGCTATCCATTTCAAAATACAATAAACTTTACCTAAGAAATTAAAAGTCAAGAACTGTAAATAAATTGGTTAGCTTTACTCCTCAATCAAACTCTTTATATCCTAAAAGTCAAATTCAAAAATCAAGAATTGTAAATAAATCAATGAGCTTTTTGGATTACAAAAGATTAAGCAAGAGGAAATAAAAAAGACGTGACTAATGGATAGCCCGAAATGGGAAGAGGGAGCAAATTTTCCAGTTCCCCTTTTCCCAAGTTAGGAGAAGGGGTTAGAGTAATACAGTTCGGTTAAGGTGCATAGTCCTTAAAGATCCCCCTTAGTCCCCCTTAAAAAGGAGGAAATAGAGCCATTCTGAGCAAGCCTTTTTAATTGCCTGAAAACAACGGGACTGGTGCGGCTCGAACGCACGACCTGACGCTTAGGAGGCGTCCGCTCTATCCAACTGAGCTACAACCCCAACTGCGAAGCATATATAATTGTAGCAGTATTTTTAGCGAGATTGCCAACAATTATCCCAAGACCCGCCGCCTACTTCTAAACCACAAAGAAGACTCTCGGCTTTCAAGATTATTTTAGGTTTTCTTCCATTCAGTTCTCGCAACTCTAAATCTAGCTTTCCTTGCATGGTGTCCCGGCAACAAAATCTTAAACCATCCGCTGTGGGGGCACGTAGAGGTGTACCAGGTAGATGGGTGGTTCCTATCAATTCAATTTCGTAGTTGGAGTTACGAGCTAACATTTGCCATCTGCCCCAAGGCTGAATTTCCCAATCTACTTGGGAATTCCAGGGAGCGAATTCATAAAACTTGCCTTGATAGTGCAAGCCAATCATCGCTACAGATTCCATCCACCACAGCACACCCCGCCGTCCACCGCCAGCAGTTAATGCCAAGTCGGGTTCGCCGTTGAAGGAATTACAATTTATCCAAAACCATTTTTCTGGAAAAGCACCACCCCAATTTTTCTCTCCGTAGGCTGGAGCGTTGGTGAATTCATAGATTTTGCCATTCCAGTCAATTTTACCGCTAGCTAGACCGTGAGCCATCAATATTTGCCATCCGGGTTCAAAAATCGGCAAGAATGACAGCCAACCTGCGGTTGATTGCTGAATGCTGTTTTGATTGCCCCAACCGTATACTGGTTTAATTTCATACTGCCAACGGCAATAATTATTAGTGGCGCGTTCGCAAATCACTCCCTGATTTAAAGTAGCTGTGGCTTGATATCCTTCTTGAACATGATGCTCAAACTCTGCTGGCATAAGATATAGGGGAGAAACTTGCAAATCAGTCTTACCCCAATGACCTAAACCGAGAAGATTCCGACTACCCCAAAACTTATTCACATTCGGAAAAGTCCGGCATAAATACTCATCATCTGGTCCGAGGATTTGGGCTGCACCACCACTGTAGGGTTGATTACCAATGGGGTCTTCGATGGAGTACATGAAGGCAAATGTCTGCCCAATTTCCGGCAAAGTGACGCGGTAATACCAGCCTTCAAAGAAGCGGCGACTACTACCATCCCAGTGATAACCAGAATGGGGCGTTTGAGTTGATTGGAGAGGAATAGTTAACATAGTTTTATATAATTACCGATTTTTTCAGTATGCGCGATGACCTCGATATCAATCATGCTTATGAAATTCTTGGGCTGAAACCCGGTGCATCACAAGCACAAGTGAAGCGAGCTTACCGTCAACTGGTGAAAATTTGGCATCCCGATCGCTTTTTTGATCAAAAGCAAAAGCAGGAAGCTGAAGAAAAAATTAAGGAAATCAACGCAGCTTACAACTATCTCAAATCCGAAAGTCCATCCGAGCCTCCCACTCCTGAAAATCCATCTTCATCTTCGCCTACAAATCCCCCAAAAACATCTGTCAATCGTTGGGATGCAGAAACTTTCTATACTTGGGGAGTAGAAAATGCTACACAAGGAAGATATGAAGATGCGATCGCAGATTTTACCCGTGCGATTCGTCTGAATCCTTACTATATTGACGCATATAAATATCGTGGGCTGATTTGCTCTCAACTGGGATACGAATATAGAGCCACTTCCGATTTAAATAAAGCGGCACAAATAGAACAAGAGTTAAGAAATCCGGGGGCTGCACGTAGATGGCGATCGCCCAGACCTATATCAAAGCCTAGACCTCTGGTAGAAAGATTTTGTCAGAGGATAAAAAGTTTACTGCGGCTAAATCGGCGTTGGAGATAAGAAGCGAATATAGTTTAAGACGCTTCAGACGGCGACACCATACCTTGAGTTAGATAATATTTATAATTGGGAATACTAAATATAGTTAAATTTGCTGCTGATTTCTTAGTATTCATAAATATGCAAGATTTAATATCTGTACGCATTCTCAAAGGGCATTCAAATAAGGTAATGTCTGTCGTCTTCAGTCCTGATGGGCAGACTTTAGCCAGTGGTAGTGATGACAAAACCATAAAAATTTGGCATTTATCTAACCAGGAACCACGCACCTTCAAGGGACATGAAGAGTCTTCTTGGTCTGGAGGAGTAAATTCTGTTGCTTTCAGCCCTAATGGAAAGATTCTAGCTAGTGCTAGTGATGACAAAACTATTAAATTATGGGATGTCTTAACAGGTCAGGAAATCTGTACTTTCACAGGACATGAAGAAAAAGTTTACAGTCTTGCCTTTAGCATTGATGGAAAAACTTTAGCTAGTGGCAGTAAAGACAAGACGATCCAACTTTGGTCAATAGAGACAGGAAAGAAAGTACACACACTCAAAGCACATTCAGATGACGTTGTATCCGTTGCTTTCAGCCCAGATGGAAAAATTTTAGCCAGTGCTGGTAATGACAAAACTATCAAAATTTGGTATTTGGATAAACAGAAAGTCCTTACCCTTACAGGGCATTCTGATTGGTTTGGAGGGATAAATTCTGTTGCTTTCAACCCCAATGGCAAGATGTTAGCCAGTGGTAGTTGGGACAAGACGATTAAGTTATGGCACGTAGAAAGTGGTAAAGAAATCCGCACTTTATTTGGGCATTCTGATCATGTTTGTTCTGTCGCTTTTAGCCCCAATGGCAAGACACTGGCTAGCGGTAGTAAAGACAAAACGATCAAGCTATGGGAAGTGAATACAGGCAATGAACTCTGTACTTTTTCAGGATCTGAAGATGCGGTTTATTCCGTTGCCTTTAGCCCCGATAGTAAGATCCTGGCCGGCGGCAGCGCAGATAAAACTATTACGCTATTCTCCGTCAGCGAAGCTGTGATTCGGGAGCAATGACCTTAAGTTATTTTTCCCTATATCCACCCGCATAATTAATCACGCAGATGATTCTATATGATTTGTGAGTTCCACAAGCAACACCAGACACTTTAAAAGCGCCGTTAAAGATGTTTGTTCTATGACCGCGATCGCGCACACCATCATCAATAATTAACTGCATGACGATATCTTGGGCGGTGTTTGGGCCATAACTAATATTTTCAGCTGCGGTTATTTGCCATTTACCATAGCGGTTGATGCGAGTAAAGGGGTTGCTACCATCGCTACCATCATGACCTGTAGCACCTTTTGAGCCTTGATCTTTCACGTGATCTTTTGCTCCTAAAGACATCCCTTTGGATGCACTCAACGCTCCCACAGGACGAGCAGATTTTAGAAATGCGATCGCCTCATCAACTGCTTTTACTCCTTCTTGAGTTATCAAATAGCTATTATTAGAAATTTTGACTCGGCTCCCTTCAAAGCGCTTTCTATAGTTTTCTATAATCGGAAGGTATGACTTGGGATTTGTTCGTACTTTATTTGTTTCAACAATTACCTGTTGTTCCAACGGTGAAAGATAACTCGCCTTTGCTAACAAAATTGGACTGGCTGGTTGAACTAAAGATGGGGTAGAGTTTGCTATAGATGGGCTAGATTGAAACACTTGCTCTGAGCAGCCGAATATCACGGTAACGGGCAAAAATACCCAAAATCCAATGCAACGCATTCATTACCTCACAATTGTTTCTATGGATTAATTAAGTCAATTAGAAGACATCAGAACTTTAGTAGGTTCTCGAAAGAAAGTATAGATTAACGCACCAATAATATGGTAGCGTTGCCATCGCCTTTGTTCCTAAAGTATTAAAAATCTATCACTTAATACCTATTGTAATTTAGGCAACACTGTTTATACTTTGAGAAACCAGCGTTGCCGATACATCAGAACACCAACAGCCCACCACAATAACACGGTAACTAGGGCAAACAACAGAGAACCATTCAACGCCCCCGCCCAAGATGCAAAAAAATTCTGGTAAATCCAGTTGTAGGTGCTATTAGCGTTTTCTCCTGTGCCGATAGTAGTTTTAACTAAGATTTTAATCAATAAAACGGATGCAACAAAAAGAGCGATCGCATTTAAACCCATGATTTCAAAAGGTTTACTCCAGCGACGCATCAGCCGGACTTCGATGAGTTCGTAACAAGCTGCTAACAACAGTAACGCCCAACCGCTAGTAAAAACTACATAAGAACTTGTCCACAGCTTTTTGTTAATGGGGAATGTCCACCCCCACGCCCAACCGATAATTAAGCAACCGACTCCAAATAACGTTAAACCTATACTTGTGCGTGACTGTACAGGTTGACTGCGTATCCATTGTCCAGTGAAGTAGCCAGCGAGGACGTTTGCGATCGCGGGAATAGTACTAAACAGTCCCTCTGGATCACCCATAAAGTTGAAATCATCACCTTTATATAGATGTGCTTTAGGAATAATTAGGCGGTCAATATAAGCGGCAAAATTACCTTCCCGCGTCAGAATTCCTGCACCATAATTGGGCATTACTGCATACATCATCGTTAGCCAGTAGCCGATGAGTAGCACTGCTGCTAGTATCCATTGACCTTTACGCGGTAGGTTGAGAACTGCCAAGGAAGCCAGCAGGTAGGTAAGACTGATGCGCTGTAACACCCCCATAATGCGGATGCTACTCAAGTCAAAAGTCCAAACACCCTGATTCCAAAAGCCATTTAGTAGCAATCCCAAGGCAAAGAGAATGGCGGCGCGGCGTAAAATTCGCCAGTAAACTGCTGAGGTTGGTTTCTTGCCTTCGGTGTATCTTGACAGTGAGAAAGTCATCGCTACACCAACAATGAAGAGAAAAAAGGGGAATACCAAGTCAGTTGGTGTGCAACCGTGCCAATGGGCGTGGGCTAACGGAGGATATACATCACCTGGGACTCCCGCCATATTGACAAGAATCATAGCAGCGATCGTAATACCGCGAAAAACATCGAGTGAAGTCAGGCGCATAAGCGGAATTTTCTGTTAGATGAGTATCTAAGCTAC
>JBBSCU010000056.1:0-23774 GCA_038249935.1 Chroococcales cyanobacterium | reverse complement strand
TTAAGTTGTTGCCCGTTGCTACGCATCAAGCTACTACAGTTAAGTCAGAAAGAATATGTGCTGCTGCTGACGATGCATCACATTATCTCTGATGCCTGGTCAATAGGAGTGTTAATTCAAGAACTCGCAACTTTATACGAAGCCTTCTGTGCTGGTAAATCTTCGCCGCTTCCATCCTTAAAAATCCAGTATGCCGACTTTGCTGTTTGGCAACATCAATGGTTACAAGGAGAAGTTTTAGAAACTCAACTAGCTTATTGGAAACAACAGTTACTAGGCGGTAATTTACCGACATTGAAGTTACCTACACGACAATCTCAACCAGAGATTCCTAGTTTCGAGGGCGCTAGTTACGATTTTGAATTAACCGTAGAACTATCGCAGAAAATTCAAGAACTCACTCGCCAGGAAAATGTCACTTTGTTTATGACTTTACTGGCAGGTTTGCAAACTTTACTTTACCGCTATACTAATCAAGATGATATTGTTGTCGGTACTGATATTGCTAATCGTAATCAGAGTAAAACTGAATTACTAATTGGTTTTTTTATTAACCTATTAGTTTTACGTACAGATATGCGCGGTAATCCTAGTTTTCGAGAGTTATTGCAGCGAGTACGCGAAGTTACTTTACAAGCTTACGCTTACCAAGATTTGCCATTTGAGAAACTGGTAGAAGAGTTACGATCAGAGGGAAATTTACAGCAAAATCCTCTGTTTCAAGTATTATTTGTTTTGCAGAATACCCTAACACCAGAGATTAAACTTTCTAATTTGACATTACATCCTTTGGAAGTTGAAGATGGACAGTCAAAATTTGATTTAGCTTTATTTGCGGTAGAAACAGAAGAGAAAATTTCCCTTGGCTGGAAATATAAAACAGATTTATTTGATACTGATGCGATCGCTCGGATGTCTAGTAATTTTATCAGCCTCCTCAATAACATTGTGACACAGCCAGATACCAAGATTAACTCTTTAGAAATGATTACTCCAGACGAAAGACAACAACAAATCAGTGAAAAAATAAAACGTCAGGCGGTTAACTTCCAAAAATTCAAAACGGTCAAGCCAAAAGCGATCAATTTGGCTCAAGAGAAATTAGTCAAAACTGATTATCTCCAAGGAGGAGAAACTTTACCTTTACTTTGCCAACCGAATGTTTCTGACCTAGATGTAGGCGATTGGGCTAAAAGCGATCGCCAATTTATCGAAACTAATTTACTTAAACATGGTGCTATCCTTTTTCGAGGATTTAATCTCAATTCAGTAGCTAATTTTGAAAACTTTGCTCAAGCTATTTGTCCAGAATTATTTGGTGAATATGGCGATTTACCCCGTGAAGGATTAGGCGGTAAAGTCTACGGTTCTACTCCTTATCCAGCAGATAAAGCGATTTTATTCCACAATGAAAGCTCCCATATTCACAGATGGCCAATGAAAATTTGGTTTTACTGTGTACAACCAGCGCCAGAAGGTGGAGAAACACCAATTGTTGATTGTCGAAAAGTTTACCAGTTATTAGATGATAAAATTAGAGAAAAATTTGCCCAAAAGGGATTAATGTATGTCCGTAACTACACAGAAGGGCTAGATGTTGGTTGGCAAGATTTCTTCCACACCACTGACAAATTAGCAGTAGAAAAGTTCTGTTTTCAGAATGCAATTGAGTGGGAATGGAAAGCAGACGGCGGTTTAAAAACTAGAGAAATTCGGCAAGCGATCGCTAAACATCCCAAAACAGGCGAATGGGTATTTTTTAATCAAATTCAGTTACATCATATTGCTTATTTAGATACATCAGTACGCGAATCTCTGTTGTCGTTATTTGACGAAGACAACCTACCCCGAAATGTTTATTACGGTGATGGTACACCAATTGAACAATCAGTAATTGACGAAATTACTGCTGTTTACAAGCAAGCTGAAATTACTTTCCCTTGGCATAAAGGTGATGTCTTAATGCTCGACAATATGCTAGCTGCACACGCGCGCAATTCCTTTGTGGGAGTGCGAAAAATTGTCGTAGCTATGGGCGAAATTGTAAATGCTCAAGATATTGAATTAAGAGAGGTTAAATAAAAAAATGCAGTTAGAAGAAAAAGTGATTAATGGTTTTCGACTTTCACCCCAACAAAAACATCTTTGGTATCTACAAAAAGCTAACTCTGCTTATTGTGTTCAAGGTGCAATTTCTTTAGAAGGCAACATAAATATAGAAATTCTGCAAGCAGCTTTAGAGAAACTTATTAATCGACACGAAATACTTCGGACAAAATTTATCCGTCCCAAGGGTATAGCCACACCTTTACAGGTGATAGTAGATGAAAGTAAATTTGTTTGGCATGAGGTTAATCTTAATAGTTGGGATACACAACAGCAAAAGTCACAAATTAATAGTCTATTCGAGCAAGAAAGACTCCAATTTTTGCAACTTGAGCAAGGCTCTTTATTACAAGCTTGCTTAATCAGCCTATCGGCAACAAAGCGAATTTTATTACTTACTATATCAGCCCTTTGTGCCGATGCTTGCTCACTTCAGAATTTAATCCAGGAAATTGCATATTTTTACCAAGGTGAAGAATTAGAAGAAGTTGTCCAGTATGTACAGTTTTCAGAATGGCAGAATCAATTGTTAGAAGATAATGAATTAGCAGATGAAAACTATTGGAATCAACAGGATTTTTCAAATTTCCCTCATGTTAAATTGCCTTTTACGTCTAAATCATTAGTTGATTCTGAATCATTTACAGTTAACTCCGTTGAATGTAAAATTTCGCAAAGTGCGATGTCTACGACGGGCTACGCCTACGCCAAAATTGAAAAGCTCACTCAGCAATACAGTACAGAAACCTCGACATTTTGGTTGGCTTGCTGGTTGGTACTACTTTGGCGATTTACCCAACAGCCAAATATGATTATTGGCAAAGGGTATAATGGTCGTCAATACCAAGAGTTAGAGACAGCAATTGGTTTATTTGCCAAATATTTACCACTGCAATGTAGTTTGCAAACAGACTACAAATTTTCTGACATATTAATGCAGGTTGCTCAAGGGACACAGGATATATCTCAATGGCAGGAGTATTTTACATGGGAAAAATTAGCAGAGTTATCTTGGTTTCCATTTAGTTTTGATTTTCAAGAGCAATCAGTAAAGTCCTCTGCTGGGGAAGTATCATTTTCCCTCTACCAGCAGTATGTCTGCACAGAAAGATTCAACGTTAAATTATCGATTCAGCAAGAAGATACTCTGTTAGCAGCACTCCATTATGATGCTAACTTGTTTAAAGCCGAAGATATGCAACGCTTTGCCAGACATTTGCAGACTTTGGTAGAAAGTGCGATCGCTAATCCAGAACTTAGCATTAGTCAATTAGATATTCTCACAGAATGCGATCGCCAGCAATTACTATATGAATTCAACAATACTAAAACAGACTTTCCCCAAGACAAATTAATTCACCAACTCTTCGAGGTGCAAGTAAAAAGTACCCCTAACAACATTGCTGTTGTATTTGAGCAGCAACAACTTACATACACCGAACTTAATTGTCGCGCCAATCAAATCGCCCATTATCTGCAACAACAGGGCGTTAAACCAGAAACAATCGTCGCTATCTGCATGGAGCGATCGCTAGAAGCAATTGTAGCAATCCTCGGCATTCTCAAAGCAGGTGGTGCATATTTACCATTAGATCCAAGCTTTCCCACATCTAACTTGATAGGGCGGTTACAGGATGCTCAAGTACAGATATTGTTAACTAATAGTACTATTCAACAGCAACACCCTGCACTTAGCGTTTCTATTGTTCTGTATTTAGACACAGATGAAAAAGAAATTACTAGCCAAAGCCATGACAATCTACTCAGTAATGTCACAGGTGAAAACTTAGCTTACACCATCTATACTTCTGGCTCCACAGGTAAGCCCAAAGGAGTAGCGATTGAGCATCGGCAAATCCTCAATTATCTACACAGTATTCAACAAATATTAGACTTACCAATTAATGCAAGTTTTGCATTAGTCTCAACTTTAGCGGCGGATTTGGGTAACACAGTTATCTTCCCTGCTTTGTGTAGTGGTGGTTGCTTACATATCATCTCAACTGAACGTGCTACCAATGGACAGGCGTTAGCTGATTATTGCCGTCAGCATCAAATTGATTGTTTAAAAATTGTACCTTCACATCTAGAGGCATTACTGACTGATTCCGCTCAAGATTTACTACCAAAAGCGCGGTTGATTTTAGGAGGAGAAGCTTGCAATTGGGAATTAATTAAAAAGATTCAACAATTTGCTTCTGATTGCAAGATTTTTAATCATTACGGGCCTACAGAAACGACAGTTGGGGTATTAACTTATCAGATTGAGCAGATTGATTTGAATTCTCAAACTGTACCTTTAGGGAAAGCGATCGCCAACACGCAGGTTTATGTTTTAGACTCACAGTTACAACCTGTACCCATTGGTGTATCTGGTGAACTTTATATTGGTGGTGATTGTTTAGCACGAGGTTATTTGAATCAGCCAGAACTGACAGCCGAGCGATTTATTTCTCATCCTTTTAGCCAACAGCAAGAAGCAAAGCTATATAAAACTGGCGATTTAGTACGCTATCAAGCAGATGGTAATCTAGAATTTTTAGGCAGAATTGACAACCAAGTTAAGATTCGGGGTTTCCGAATTGAATTAGGAGAAATTGAGGTAGTACTATGCCAACATCCTAGCATTCAACAAGCTGTAGTTTTGTTGCGAGAAGATGAGACAGGCAATCAACGACTTGTGGCTTATATAGTACCTCGTAAAGATATATCTACAACTATTCAAGATTGGCGTAGTTTTCTTAGAAAGAAACTACCAGAATATATGCTACCTAATGTATTTCTCCGGTTAAAAACCTTGCCACTAACGCCCAATGGTAAAGTAGATCGGCAAGCATTACCAAATCCCGATTTCCTAAATTCAAAATCAGAAAATTCTTTTGTAGCCCCGCGTGAAGGGCTGGAACTTCAACTTAAACATATCTGGGAAGAACTTTTGCAAGTGCGCCCAATAGGGGTAAAAGATAACTTTTTTGATATTGGTGGACATTCACTTTTAGCAGTGCGCTTAGTTGCTCAAATTGAAAAGCATTTTCAGCGAAAAATAGCGTTATCTGATTTATTGCAAGAGCCTACAATTGAGCATCTAGCCGCTATTCTTCGCCAGCAACCGGAATCAAAATCTTGGCTGCCTTTAGTACCTATTCAGCCTTTGGGTAGCAAGAAACCTTTTTTCTGTGTTCATCCTAGTGGGGGAAATGTAATTTGTTACTATAACTTAGCAAGTCATTTAGGTAGAGAGCAACCTTTGTACGGTTTTGAATCACCAGGATTCTATGGAGAATGTGAGCCTTACTATCGAATAGAAGACATGGCAAGTTTTTACATTCAAGCATTGCGTAGCATACAACCACAAGACCCTTATCTATTAGGTGGATGGTCTATGGGAGGGTTAATAGCTTTGGAAATGGCTATACAGTTACAACAGCAAGGACAGAAAGTTGCTTTGCTTGCTTTATTAGATACCAAACCACCAATTGTTATTGATAAATTTCAGAATAATAAAGTTGATGATGCTCAATTATTAGCTGATATCGCCATAGCTACAGCTAAATTTTTTGGTAAGGACTTGTTGATTTCAGAAGTGACTCTCCGAGAAGTTAAGCCAGAAAAGCAATTGAACTATGTTTTAGATATGATGAAACAAGCTAATTTTGTTCCTCCAGATATCGGATTACAGCAAATTCGCGCTTATTTACAAGTTACTAAAAGTCATAAAAGAGCTTTGATGGACTATGTAGCTAAATTTTATCCTGGGCAAATTACATTATTTCAAGCCGAGCAGCAACTATCTATTGATAAAAATGAGGAGATAAGCGCAAATATAATTGAGCCTAATTTAGATTGGAGCCATTTTAGTTCTCAACCTTTGAATGTTCATGTTATTCCAGGTGAACATGGCACAATTCTGGCTGAACCTAACGTCAAAGTTTTAGCAGAAAAATTAAAACATTGTTTAGATAAAACTTAGTAAATTTATTATTTGTTAATGAGTATCTTAGATGTGTGGAAACGTGCCACACACCTAAAAATATGTTTACTTTTTTAACTAATTTTGGGGGTTTAAGTCTCCCGCTTCTGAAAGCTGTAAGTTTTGTAGCGGAGTCTAAATCCCCCGTTAAAAAACTTAATTACGAATTACGAATTATTTTAATATGCGTAACTTTACTATTATTTGGATCGGTCAAATAATTTCGACTATCGGTAGTTACATGACTAGTTTTGCCATTACAATTTGGCTTTGGCAACAAACTAATCAAGTAACTACATTAGCACTTTTGGGATTTTTTACGTTTTTACCTAGCATCTTCATGACTTTAGTTGCTGGGCTAATTATAGATCATGCTAACCGCAAATTTTTGATGATAATTGCTGATACAGTCGCAGCTGTATCGACTGTTATTATTCTTTGTTTATATCTCACTGATAATTTGCAAATTTGGCATTTTTATGTATCGAGTGCTGTCAACGCGGCTTTTAGTGAAATTCAAGAATTGGCATATTTAGCCACCATGTCCACTTTAGTATCTAAAAAGCACTATACCCGTGCAACTACAATGAATTCCGCCCTGCATTATAGTTCGATAACTATTGCTCCTGCTCTTTCGGGTTTTCTCTATCCTGTGATTGATTTTAGCGGCATTTTAATTATCGACCTTTTGAGTTTTGTAGTAGCTATAATTATTCTATTAAAAATACCTGTACCTCAACCAAAATTTAGCGATCGCAATCTGAAAAACCAAGACAATAAAGGTTTTTTTTGGCAAATTACCTTTGGATTTCGCTATCTTCTCACACGCCCTAGTTTGCTAGCTATGACTATTACTGGAGCGTTGTTTTGGTTTTTTCATGATATTGGTAGCACATTATATGCACCCATGATTTTGGCACGTACAGGTAATAATGTTACTGCTTTAGGTAGCATCTCTGCTGCTGCTGGAGTTGGTGGTGTGATTGGAGCTTCACTGTTAAGTATTTGGGGCGGTTTTCAGCCCCGGATTCATGGTTTTCTCTTAGGAATGGTGGGGGCTGGTGTTAGTAAAATTATTTTTGGTTTAGCTCAAGGTTTACAAATTTGGCTACCCGCCCAATTTTTTTCTTCCGTAAACTTTCCTTTACTCATAAGTTCCAACACATCGATTTTATTGACAAAAGTCAAGCCCTACGATCAAGGTCGAGTATTTGCCACCCTTTCTACAATTCAGCAATGTGTTTCAGCGATCGCTATTTTAATAGCTGGGTCACTTGCTGACAACGTTTTTCAACCAGCGATGATGCCGGGAGGTCATCTTATGCCCTTGTTTGGATGGTTGGTCGGGACTAGCAATGGTTCGGGAATAGCATTATTATATACCACCTGTTCACTAGGTTTATTAATAGTTGGTTTGGGTGGATATGCCATCAGGAATTTACGTGATGTTGAAATTCTCTTGTCAGACTACGATGAGGAAGAGGTATACCAAGAAAAAAGGTAACTGCCTAGCTAGTGGGATTTGAAGCAAGGAAAATAGAGAGATTGCTTTGTAATGCGTCAGTAATCACGGACATTTAGGGACTTCCAGAAAATAAAATATACAGTCAATAATAATGATAATCATTGTTAGGGGGTGCAGCCAAACGTAAATTTCTAGCACAAACAGTTGCAGCATTAGGACATGGAGGACAGTTGAAAGCAGAACAAGAGTTAGGATGGAATCGTGTCACAATTAGTAAAGGAATTAAAGAATTAACTAGTGGTATT
This sequence comes from Chroococcales cyanobacterium, assembly GCA_038249935.1. Taxonomy (GTDB): domain Bacteria; phylum Cyanobacteriota; class Cyanobacteriia; order Cyanobacteriales; family Nostocaceae; genus Nostoc. Next base: position 15,928 of record JBBSCU010000056.1, on the reverse strand, counting down.
ACTTGTGTAGATAATTATCGAGGTCGAGGACGTTATAAAGCAGAATCACACCTGCCAAATCTTTTAGAAGATATCAAAAACTTGGTTGATGGTCAAAGTCAGAAAGAAGCTTGTTGAATAAATAATCGTCTGCTCATGGATTAATCCTTAGTTAGTTTTTTAATCTTGATGTTGTTTTCTTGAGTAGCTGTAGAACTGTAAGACTTACAGCACTTCCTGCTGCTATGAGGTACAGATACTTGGGATGCTATTAGTAGTCTGTCAAGCTAGTAATGAAAAGTTTGTAGTAAGCACTTTAGTGCTTAGAAAATAAGGACTGAAGTGCTTACTACGAACTTTCTTGCCCATCAATTTAAACTTGACAGACTATTAACACAGATAAACAATAATTCGAGCAATTACTGTACCTCATAACTTCGGGAAGTGCTGTAGCAAAGATTTTATCCTAAAAACTCCCCATGTCCTCTCAAAACAAGTTCTTCTACTGCTGTACCGTAGAGTTCATTGAGCATATCATCATCTAGTTCTGCGATCGCACCATCAAACATCACTTCTCCATCTCTCAGGGCGATCGCCCGGTTAAAATATTGACGCACCATTTGAATCTGATGCAAGGAAGTAACTACTGTAATTCCGTTTTCTCGATTTAGTTCGATCAGCAATTCCATGACTTTTCGAGCAGATTCTGGATCGAGGGAAGCGATGGGTTCATCTGCAATAATAATTTTAGCTTCCTGCACAAGACAACGAGCGCACTACGATTTTCAACTTTTTGGTCGATGTAAGTCAGTAGTTCATCTGGTAAAGAAATAGAGATTTTTGCCATATTCTACCAGGAGTCATACTATGAGTAGTATAAAAGAAGTTTTGCATTTTGTTTAATCTATGTTTTTTAGTGCGTTAACGTAGCGAATAATTTTTGATGGTCAACATTTGAGAGTACGTTAGAATGCGATCGCCTTTTCTGATATCTCACCCACCACTGACGAACCGGCTATACTGCCAAACATGAGTTAACCCATCGTTGCCAACATAAGGGATATGCAAAATACAGATGTAGTTGTCATCGGTAGCGGAATTGGCGGTTTAAGTTGTGCTGCTCTTTTAGCACGATATGGCTTTGAGGTGATAGTCTGCGAAAGCCACTCTATTCCTGGTGGTGCTGCTCACACTTTTGAGCGCAATGGTTTCAAATTTGACTCAGGCCCGTCCCTCTACTCTGGACTGTCTTACAGCCCCTCTGCTAATCCCTTAAGACAGGTGTTAGATGCAATTGGCTCCGATTTACCATGCGTAACCTACGATACTTGGGGTTGTTGTCTACCAGAAGGTGATTTTGACACGTCGGTTGGTGGCGAGCAATTTTGTGAAATACTGCTGAAATTCCGTGGTGATGATGCTGTAGCCGAATGGCAAGAACTCCAGCGCGTGATGAAACCATTTGTGAATGCAGTAACCGCCATGTCGCCAGCCGCATTACGCTTTGATTGGGGTGCTGCTATAACTATGAGCCGATTTGCCCCATCTCTGGCAAAACATATTGCAAATATTATCAAGTTGACTGGGCCTTTCAGCCGGATCATGGATGGTGTTGTCAAAGACCCGTTTACACAAAATTGGCTCAATTTGCTGTGTTTCCTGCTTTCTGGACTCCCCGCAGATGGCACGAGTGCCGCAGAGGTGGCATTTATGTTTGCCGATTGGTATAAACCAGGCGCGGTACTTGACTATCCGATTGGTGGTAGTGGTGCTTTAGTTGACGCTTTAGTACAAGGACTGGAGCGACACGGTGGTAAACTAATACTGGGCGCTCATGTGGAGCAAGTGCTTGTAGAAGGCAATCGGGCTGTGGGTGTGCGTCTGCGCGATCGCCAAGAAATCCAGGCACGTAAAGCAGTTATTTCTAATGCATCAATTTGGGATACCTTAAAATTGCTACCAGAAAAGGCAATACCCAAACAGTTTCGCACCAAACGACAAGCGACACCTGAATCTGATAGCTTCATGCATCTACATCTAGGCATTGATGCCCAAGGATTACAGTCAAATTTGCGGTGTCATTACATCGTGGTCAATAATTGGGAAGCAGGAGTAACAGCACCTCAGAATCTTGTGGTGATCTCAATCCCTTCAACTCTCGACCCATCCCTAGCACCGCCAGGTAAGCACGTGATTCATGTGTATACTCCTGGTAATGAGCCATACTCTATCTGGCAGGGGATGGATCGGAAAAGTCAGGAATATGCTCAACAAAAGCGATCGCGTGCAGAAATTATGTGGCAAGCTTTGGAGCGGATCATTCCAGATATTCGCTCCCGTTGCGAAGTCACACTTGTTGGTACACCTCTAACCCACGAGGGTTTTCTGCGTCGTCACCAAGGTTCTTATGGCCCAGCGATTCCGGCTGGATCTGGTATGTTTCCTGGCCCTGGCACACCACTACAAGGGCTGATGTGCTGTGGAGACTCGACATTTCCCGGCATTGGTTTACCAGCTGTTGCTGCTAGCGGAATGATTGCTGCGAATACCCTTGCACCTGTTAAACAGCATTTAGCCATGCTTCAGGATATCAAGTGCATTTAATTTTTTGAGTATAAAATCTAGCTGCCAATAGAGCCGCACCCGCGGCCAAAGTTGCTAGTACGCTGTCAGGTTCAGGTACAGCAGCAACTTGAGCATCAATTCGTGCAGTTCCAGCAAACAAACCTGTCAACTCAGTGTTGTTTAATATACTTGCGAACTCTGGAGAAATCAGCAATTGAACATCAGGGAGAGTTAAAGTTTGGCCATCAAATGCCACAGATCCCGGAGCGCTCAAATCAAACAAAATTGTATTTAGAGAAAATGTGTCTCTTAAAACAAGTCCGCTAGCATTTTCAACAGTACGTCCTGGAGCAAAACCTATTGAAAAGTTACCAACAGTAATTTGATTATTGAAGGTAATAGTACCAGTATGCTCGATTGTGCCCGAAAGCGGAGTAAAACCGCCCTCGTCACTGAACGTGAAGTTTGTGGCTGAGTCGATGCTTAAGCCAACTAAGTAATCGCTGGGAATTGGTGTGACTGTATTATTAGTGTCTGTGAAAATTAGTCCGATATTTCTAAGAATATCTTCGTGGTCACGATCAATGCTAGTAACTCCTGATTTCACCTGAAAAGTTGCAGCTTCTACCTGCATGGGTGCAATTGATATAAAAGCTGCTGTTGTACAACCAAGAATTCCTGCAACATGAGAAAAACGCATAGACACTCCATATCTTTTGTATTTGATCATATATTAATGAAATGAGATTTTTTCTTAAAGATTTTATTTTAATATTAGATTTAATCAAAAGCTTAAATAAAGTACATAATTAAATCAGAAATTATGCTGCTTATTCTATGTTATTAAGAGCTTTTTGTTTAAATGCTTTTCTTTATTTTTTTCAAACTGCAACTCTATTTCCTAACCAAGTTCTTTTATAATTTTGCAGCATAATGGTTATTGTTAATTTAAGAAGAGCTTAAAAAAGCTTTTACATCTGGCGATTTATGGGAAACACAAAAACTTACTCAAGCGTTTAGTTGACTGTTAACCCGATGGACAAATAAACTTTATGATGCTTCTGTATCAATATTCTTAAATATTTTTTGACTCTCATAACACAGTACCAGACTTTTTAAGTCTTCTATAAATAAATGCCAATTTAATCTAAAAAATTAGCCTCTTAAGTTTTAAATTCTAGGACAAATACCGAATGACACGGCAGGGATTGCCAACAGCAACAACATTCTCCGGTATATCTTTGATAACTACACTACCAGCACCGATGGTTGTGTTATCACCAATAGTTACACCTGGACAAATAATTGCACCGCCACCAATCCAAACATTATTACCAATGTTAATCGGGGCAGCTAGTTCTCTACCAGAAAGACGAATTTCTGGTTCTGTAGGGTGATAAGCAGTATAAATTTGTACATAAGGAGCGCACAATACATTTTCACCGATATGAACTGTATTGCAGTCTAAAATGACACAGCCGTAGTTCATATACAATTTGTCGCCAACATAAATGTTGCTGCCATAATCACAGTGAAAGGGTGGCACAATTGTGATTTTCTGATCTATTTTTCCAAATAATTCTTGCAAAATTTGCTGCCTTTGCTCTTGCTGTTCTTCAGTTGTAGAATTATATCTCCGCAGCAAACGACTAGCTCGTTTATTTTCGGCAGCCAATTCCCGATCTTCCGCAAGATATAATTCGCCTGCAAGCATTTTCTGTTTTTCAGTTTTTTCCATGACAGACTAATTGGGCTTCTCAGTTGTGTACGATACACTTTATTGGCGACTAGAGTAGCATATTCCAATTTAAACCCCGACTGAAACTAGTTGTGGAGAAAATCAGAATGCTTTGATTGAGGTGGCATCAGAAAGGGCGAATTAGCTAAATATGACACAAGTACCTTTTCCTTGCCGTTTGGCTCGGTACATAGCAATATCGGCATCCCGCAGCACAGTTGTTGGTTCCTCATAATTACTAAAATTCCAAGTAATACCAATGCTGGCTGTAGCAGATAATTGATGTCCATTCAGGTTAAGTGGTAATTGTAAGGAGTCTTGAATACGTTTGGTAGCATTGGTGGCATCGGTAACGTCTTTAATATCCTCCAAAAGAATAGTAAACTCATCACCACCAAATCGTGCTAAAGTATCGACACTGCGTAAGCACAACTCTAAACGTCTAGCGATCGCTACTAAAAAATCATCTCCGATTCCATGCCCAAAGCGATCGTTAATCTCCTTGAAGCCATCTAAATCCAAAAATAAAACTGCAAAATAATAATCTCTTCTACGTTTGCTACGTTCAATTGCTTGTGTAAGGCGATCTAAAAATAAGAAACGATTCGGTAATGCTGTCAGCCCATCATAAAACGCATTGCGGATCAGTTGCGCTTCTGTCTGCTTTTCTTTGGTGATGTCTTGAAAAACTAAAACCGTACCAGTAATATTACCATTTTGATCGTGGATGGGTGCAACATTATCTCCAATCGTTATTTCTTTGCCATCTTTGGTAATCAGTGTAGACGTTTCTAGTAAATTTAAAACTTCACCTGCTTGGATTATATGTATGGCTAAGTTTTCATTTGTTTCTTTTATATCTTTATCAACTAAGTTAACAACTTCTACTAAATCTTTACCAAACGCTTCACTTTGCTTCCAACCAGTGATTAGTTCTGCTATGGGATTCATCATTTGAATACAACCATTTGTATATGTCACAATTACTGCACAGCCCATACTGTTAATAATTGCCGCCAGCCTATCTTTTTCTTCGTGTAATATCTTTTTGCTCTGATGTTTGTATAAAGCCATTTCAATCGCAAAATGTAAATCACTTTCAATAAATGGTTTGACTATGTAAGTAAAGGGATCACTTAGATGATTTATATGTAATGTTTTATATTCATAACCATCTGTTAGATATATTACAGGTACATGGAAGTGATTCTGGATAATATCCGCTACGTCTACACCGTCAATTTCCCTAGCTAGGCAGATATCAATTAATACTAAATGTGGATGAGTTTCTGCTACTTTTTTTATTGCCTCTTCACCACACTTAGTTGTTTCTGAAACAGAATAACCTAGTGTTTGTAAACTTTTTCTAATATTTGAGGCTGGGATTTTTTCATCCTCAACAACTAAGATTTTGCGGTTGAACATATTACAATAGCCTGTCTGCGAAGGTTCAAATTTTTCTTATGAGTGTTAACTCGATATAAAAATCGTTACATTATCATAAATAATCTCTAACTACTTATCTTCTTCCTTTATGTAGATACTGACTAATAATCAAATAGCATCATGTTATTAACCTCCAGTAATTTTTGTGCTTGTAAAACCCAATCCTGATTAGTGTATGCAGTTAATATCATGTCATTTGCATGAAATATAAGTTACTATGTATTATCAGGAATCAAAAACTGATTTTCAAAAATATGCAGTAATCTCTGAAGAAAAATATAAATAATATAATTAATGTTTATGTAAAAAAATCAAGAATAAAAATTTATAAAATTATAGCATACTACTTTCATCTAAGTTGAAAAAGTTAATCGAGTGTGTTGCATATAATACAATAAATTATTACCAAAATTAATCATTATCTAGAATTAAAGTCTTTAATACTGCTTTGTCTGCAAATAGTTTTTGCCTCAGCCGGGGTGTAAATTCGCGTCTGAAACTATGTTCTCTACGAGAAGCTACGCTAATCTGACGTTGCGCGAACAACATTGAATGGTGAGTGAAATGGTGTTACTTAGAACTATTTATAGCTTCTGTTTAATACTTAATCACAAATCCTTTTATCTGAAAATATGCAAGTTAAATGCTCATCAGCAGATCCTGAAGGGGCGACGAAACAGGCTAAAAAGCTTTGTATGTAAAGCGTATAACGTTTTGTGATAGAAAAAGATAGGACTCTGATTTGCAACAAAGCCAATAAGATTGATAATGTTACCTGTATTCCACCAAAACCACTTAAAAAGTCAATTGACTGTATGGCAGTTCTCGTTTACGTGAGGTACACCCGTAGGGGCACGGCATGCCGTGCCCCTACACCTTGGGATATAACGTTGTACCGCATCTGAATGGGAACCGCTATAACAGAATATCTGTTCCTCAAAATTTTGCTTAATATTTTTCGTAACTCATTTAGGATTGCTATAGAAAATTATGACTAATAGATAGTTAGCGAGGAGAGGGGTTGGGGGTGAGGTTTTAATATGATGTATTTCATGCACGTGTCAACCGCCATAACTCCTAACTCGTTAAGACGCTTGCAATTCTGGCTGAGACATTAAACTTTGGAGAGTATGGCGCATCTGAGCGATCGCCTGGAGTTGAGAGTCACCAGTTTCCTGGAATTGATCCAAAGATTCTCCAATTCCTTGGAGCTTTTGCCGTAAGCCATCCAGAGAATCCTGAATTGGCTGTAGTACTTCTTCATAGAGACTTACTCGACCAGAGCATTCAGCAGTTGCTCTTCGTAGGGATAGCAAGTTTTCCTCGATCGCTTTTAGTTCTTGGCGTTTTTGATCAAAATCGTGAGTTTGATTGTCAATCATTCCTTGATTTAGCTCAATACCAGTACGGATCTGCTCAATCTCACGTTCCAGCTTTTGTATTTCCTGTGAATGTTGTTGTCGCTGGGTTTCAATTTGTAATAGAATCGGTTCTAAATTAATTTTATTGTTGCTTTCTTCATTACTAACAATATGTCCTTGCCGCCGCCGCAGTACAGCTTGGTGTTGCTTGAGAAACTTCTGATGCTGTAACATATTACGGCGTTGTCCCACCAAACTGGAGTTTAGCATTTCATAGAGGTCTTTTTCATCTGTTAGTTCCAGTTCCAAATTGATATGGTCATGGTCAGATGCTTGATTTATTTTAGTTTGCAGTTCTTCTATAGCTTCTTGTTTATATTTCAGTTCTTGTTCTTGATCGTGAACAAAGCTAGCGTCTATTTCCACCTTATATTGCAAGTCTTGCACTATTTTTTGTAGTTCTTCTAGAGGCTTTTTCTCCAAAGCTTGCACATCAACTTGCTGACCGAGAACTACATCACCAGATGTTGCAGCCAAAGAGTGAATCTGTTGATATAACTCTTCGGCGTTTCGTAACTGCTCTTTAATGATTCGAGCATACTCTTGCTTGCTGGTAAGGTCTGCTGTATTCACCTGCAATTGGGCTGTGTGCTGCGCTAGAGAGTTTTGGGCTTGTTGCGATACGTTTTGGCGATCGCTAAAGGTTTCTGACAAGCGTTCAACTTCTGCTTGCTGTTGAGCGATCGCAGTTTTTTGCTCCTCCAGTTTTTGCCAATGTGGCATCAGAGTAGCTTGCTGTTTTTCGATTAATTCAAAAGCCAGATGGAGGTGTTCTCTAACTGTTTCCGTGGGAGCAATGCGAGTAGACAAGCGATCGAGTAACCCACTCATCACCCGACTTTGCTCCTCATCTAAAACCGTCCCTTGTTGGAAGTCCGCTTGATGTTCCTCTAGGCGACGCTGCTCACCCCGCAAATGCTCCCAAGCGCCTTCCAACTCCTGGCGGTTGCGTTCAACTTCTGCAAGAACCCGTTCAATCTCCCCACGGGATGTTTCAACTTCTTGTTTTTGCTCCTCCAGGCGTTGCAACTCATCTTCCATTTGTTGCAACTGTTCCAGGCGTGCTTCCATGTCCATTTCACGGCGATTCAACTCTTGCGCCTGAAACGTTAGCGACTGTTTCCACTGATCAATCTCATCTTCCTTGAGCTTAAATTTCTCCAATTGGCGGGAAAAATTCTGCAAAATGTTAACTAATGGACGCCCGGCCTCCTGAATCCGCTGCACTTGACGATTCGGATTCAGTTCAACCAATACCAAAGCACCATCATTTAATTTGCTTGCATCCTCAGCGCCAATCACTTCTTCCGACACAGTACTCCAATTCTGGTCAGTTCGCTGACAAGCTAGCAATTTTAGTTCGGTTTTGGCACCGCCACTGAGTAAACCACCTTTCTGTTTTTGTACTTCTGCTAAATACAGCACACCGTTAGTCCTTTGTCCTTTATTGATGCACTTAAACTTTGTGTTTTGGGATATACCTTAAATAATTCTGTTAACTTCTCTCACTGAACCGAAGTTTAGGAGAACAAGACAGACAAAACTATAGACGTGAGATATTACGTCTTGATATTTATAGAAGCGACTTGGTCGCGTCTTTATATTCTGTACTGATGATAGTGATGATGACTTCCGTGTTAATACTAGCTTTATCGAAAGCTATTACGAAATATTAAGATATATAGCTTAATTTATTCCTTAATGCCAAGAAGGAACAGGGTAAAAATCTTTCCAATACTGCATAATCAATACTTAAACTACCTGCTCGAAACATGGAAAAACTGCGGGATATCATTAACACACAATATCAACGGCATTGCAAGGAGGACTTTTTAACTAAATGCAGGGAAATTTAAATGAAATTGATATTTGCAGTATCTTGCAATTAATTGAGTTGGGACAGCGAACTGGACAACTATGGGTGGAAGCTTATAACTCTCACCATAGCAACAAACTGGATGGAGATGGAGCTATCAGACATCACTCCAAACAAAAATCTTGGTTTGTCTTTTTCCTCAACGGTCAAATTATTTATTGCCAGGAAGGCGAAAGTAGTTTATCTCGGATTAATGATTATTTACGTTATTACCGAATTGAGATGCGACTCGCCGACAAACAAATTGCCGAGCTATCATCAACCGATGCGTCAGAGTATGCCTATCTTTGGGCGCTCTTGGAGCAAAATATTATCAACCCAAAGATAGCTGGTAATATCATCCACGGCTTAGTCCATGAAACCCTCTTTGACCTGCTGAGTTTACACCAAGGTAACTTTATTTTCCATCAGGATGCGCCACTTGCTCCGCAATTAAATACTTTGGCGATCGCTCCCTTTGTGACAAAAATTATCAAGCAGGTGCAAGAGTGGAAGCAACTCTATCCACATATTCAGTCTCCCGAACAGTTGCCAGTGCTATCTGACAAAGTTCAGCTACACTCCTCGCTACCAGCAGCAACCGTGAGTAAGCTACAACATTGGGCTGATGGTAAAACATCCCTGCGTCAACTGGCTCGCTATCTCAACCGAGACATTTTGACCGTGGCTAAGGCAATATATCCATATGTGCAACAGAGTTGGCTACAACTAGTATATTCAGTTACGACTAAACCGGATACTCACACAGAAAATTGGCACTTGGAGGGAAAATACAAAGGACGGATAGTATGTATTGACGATGCGATCGCGATCGGTGAGACTATAAATTCCATCTTAAAACCACAAGGTTATGAAGCGATCGCTCTCACCAATCCCTTGGAGGCGCTCAATCTAATTTTTCAACTCAAACCGGATTTGATTTTATGCGACATTGCTATGCCGGAATTGGAAGGGTACGAGGTTTGCTCCATGCTGCGACATTCAACAGCATTTCGGCTCTTACCGATTATCATGCTCAGTGGTAAAGATGGATTTATTGATCGACTCAAAGCTAGGATGGTCGGGGCAACAGATTATTTAACAAAACCATTTACAGATACTGAGTTACTCATGCTCGTAGGGAAATATATAAACAAAGATTTTCATGAAAATAGGGCATAGGGCATGGGGCATAGGGCATGGGGCATTGGGCATGGAAAAACAAATTTTCATTCTGCCTTTACGAACTATAGTTCACGGAGTCTACTGTGTCGGAGGACATAAAGAAAGCCAAGACTTGTTGATTTTCCAAAAAATGAGGTAAAAGATGTTATCACAGAGTCAGCCAACTCAGTGAAATGTCAATATCCAGGAAATTAATGAAAACCTAGAATTAATTTATACAGTTAGTACTTGCGGAGAATCAGGGAATGTTCCAAATAGGAACGTCTACAGGAGGTAGATAAACACTTATGAGTACAGTTCTGATTGTGGAAGACAGTATCGCGCAAAGGGAGATGATTACAGATCTCCTGAAAGCAACTGGCCTAACAGTCACCCATGCCAGTGACGGATTAGAAGCATTGGAGGCAATTCAAATAGCACCTCCCGATTTGGTGGTATTGGATATTGTCATGCCCCGGATGAACGGCTATGAAGTTTGTCGGCGGTTAAAATCCGATCCAAAAACCCAAAATGTCCCTGTAGTTATGTGTTCTTCTAAAGGCGAAGAATTTGATCGCTACTGGGGCATGAAACAGGGTGCAGACGCTTACATAGCCAAACCGTTTCAACCAACCGAGTTGGTGGGAACAGTCAAACAACTGCTGCGAGGATAAGGATAAAAACAATATGGTCAGCAAACCGGACTTTTTAAGTGGCAGCGGTCAAGACCACTTTCGACCTGAATTACAAGTAGAAAGTCCTGAAGGTGAGTTACATTTGAGGTTTTATATTCCCTCGCATCAGGAGTTTGCGCTACAAGCAACTGGCATCCGAGAGGTAATTGAACTAAGTCCTGATAGAATCACCCCGATTCCTAATGCTTCTCCTTTACTTTTGGGTACTCTAAATTTACGAGGTCGAGTTATTTGGGTGGCTGATTTGGGTCAATTTCTTGGAGAAGCAAGTGCATTAAATACGGATAGAGCTGAAATTCCGGTGATTGCCATCGAAGAGCAAGACACAATAGTGGGTTTAGCAGTAGAGGAAATTGGTGGTATGGACTGGCTGGATGTCCAGAATCTCATGCCGCCAACTAGTACTCCAGATACTATGGCTCCCTTCTTGCGCGGAGAGTGGTTATTAGATGCTAAAAAAAATCAGTGTCTACGACTACTAGATCAAATGGCAATTTTACGGAGTGCTAGGTGGGCAGGATGAAATTGGAGGAGGAAATGGCAGCAAGTATTGATAATAACGAGCCAACATATCAACAGGCGATGACCGCCTATGTCCAAAGGAATTATGAGGTTGCCGCCACTTTGGTTGACCAAGTGGTGCAAAATTTACCAAATGACCCTAACTCCCATTTGTTAAGGGGTCACATCTACTATGTTTTGCAGCAGTACGATGTAGCAAAAGAAGAATATCAACAGGTATTACGCTTGACTAAGGATCAAGAAATTGTTGGTTTTGCCAATAATGGAATTGAAAATATCAATCAATACCTACAATCATTCGATGGTCAGATTGATAGAGCAGGAAGTCAAGAGCAAATAAATTCCCCAGAGATGTCTGATGTACTGGCATATAGCGAACAAGAATTAGAAAATTTGGGTGCTAGTCAGGAGTTTGACAGCAATAGCCTTGATTTGAACTTTTTTGGAGAGGATCAAGAAATTGTAAATGGCGTTGAGGATATATCTTCAGATAGCCCATTTGACCTACCCACAGAAGACAGTATTGGAACGAGAAAAATATCAGATTCTTCTACAGCTTTTGGTGACGACCCGTTTGCCTTAAATGAAGAATCACAAGAACAAGAGTCAAATAGCAGCAGTTGGGAGGAGAAAACAGAACCTGAGTTGCCTGCTTTGTGGCAGGAAGATTTATCAGAAGATAGCCTTGAAGAATCATTAGTAAATAGTCAGTTTTCAGATAATGGGATAAATTCTTCTCAAGGAAATTCAGCTATTGACAATAATAAAAACTCTTCATCTTCTAATTCACAAAGTGGTAATAGCGAGAATAATTTGCCTGATCTATTAAGTGAGCCGAAGTTTAAAGAGTCTAGTATTGGGAATTTAGAATATAAAGAATCTAGTTTTGGAGATGAAACTTTACTAATTGTTGGAGAAGAACTTAGAAATAGTTCGACAACAACAAATAATTGGCAAGACACCAGTCAAGATAATTTACCTGAAACTGAAGCACATAGCTGGTTGGAAACAGAGGAAGTTTTTGAGTCGAATTTATCTGATGATTCTTCATCTTCTAGCAGCCATCTACCTCTGGAAGAAAAACAGTTTAATTCAGATGAACTTAGAAGTAAAAATAGCTTTGATGATGAAAATTTTGATCTAGAAGCATTTGAATCTGCCTTTGGCTCAGAGGGGTCAAGCTCTCATGAAGACTCAAACAATGTACTGAATGGAGAAAATTCTAAGAGCAATATAGAATTTTTAGATGACTTTGAGGAATTTGACGATTTAGGGAATATTCCAGGGTTTGACTTGAGCGAGGGAAATTCTAACTTCGGTGATGTCCCAATGTACTCTGCTTCGCCAGAAACCAGTGGCAGTGGACGCCCTCAAAGCGCGCAGACTTTTTTAAATGATGCAGCTAGCGATCGCGAAGAAGAACTATTTTCGATCACTGGTTCCCATGAATCAGTTCCAATCTTTAGCCAAACAGATGTCTCGAAACTAGAACCCAACGTTAGTATCGAGCAAGGCTGGTTAGCACCATTAGAAAATGCCTCCATAGCCAGGAAACAATGGTTAGTTGCTGGGACTGTTGGCATTGTCTCGGCGCTGGTTGTAGCCACAGTTAGTTTTGTGGCCACCACGTTTTCGCCAGCAGGACAACGAGAATCAGTGCGGAACACAGGTTGGGGAATGTCACTGGCCGCTGGAATTGCAGGTTTTGCGACTGCGGGCTTCATGGGGAATCTCACACTTAAGCAAATTCGGCGCACAACCAAGGATTTGGAAACTCAGTTTGAGGCAGTACGCCAAGGAAATCTCAATGCTCAAGCCACGGTGTATTCCGAGGATGAATTGGGGCATTTAGCCAGTGGCTTTAATGAAATGGCGCGGGTAATTTTCACAACTACAAGTGAAGCCCAACGGAAAGCCGATGAACAAGAGGAAGCCAAAGAAAACCTGCAACGTCAGGTGATCCGCCTGTTGGATGATGTGGAAGGAGCTGCTAGAGGCGATTTAACAGTCCAAGCCGAGGTGACAGCCGACGTACTGGGAGCCGTAGCCGACGCTTTTAACCTGACAATTCAAAACCTGCGGGATATCGTTCAACAAGTAAAAGTGGCGGCGAAGGATGTAACAAGAGGTGCAACCAACTCCGAAACCTTTGCTAGAGCCTTATCTGGTGATGCCTTGCGCCAAGCAGAAGAGTTGGCAGTTACACTGAATTCTGTACAGGTGATGACCGACTCGATTCAGCGAGTAGCAGAAGCGGCGCGGGAAGCCGAAACCGTAGCCCGTGATGCTAGTACGATCGCTCTCAAAGGTGGGGAAGCAGTAGAAAATACTGTGGCGGGGATTTTGGAAATTCGGGAAACCGTTGCCGAAACTACCCGGAAAGTCAAGCGGTTGGCCGAATCTTCCCAAGAAATTTCTAAAATTGTGGCGTTGATTTCCCAAATTGCTTCAAGAACAAACTTATTAGCACTCAATGCTAGTATTGAGGCGGCAAGAGCGGGAGAAGCTGGACGCGGATTTGCGATCGTCGCCGATGAAGTGCGCCAGTTAGCAGACAAATCTGCTAAATCCCTGAAGGAAATTGAGCAAATTGTGATGCAAATCCAAAGCGAAACTGGCTCTGTCATGACCGCAATGGAAGAAGGCACACAACAAGTAATTAAAGGCACAAAATTGGCAGAAGAAGCCAAGCGATCGCTCGAAAACATTATTCAAGTGGCGAATCGCATCGATATTCTTGTGCGCTCAATTACCAGCGACACTGTGGAGCAAACTGAAACCTCCCGTGCTGTCGCTCATGTAATGCAATCAGTAGAACTGACGGCACAAGAAACTTCCCAGGAAGCACAGCGAGTTTCGGGCGCACTACAACACTTAGTAGGTGTATCCCGTGACTTAATCGCCTCCGTTGAACGTTTCCGAGTGGAAACTATGGAAACTAGATAAATTGTCATTTGTCCTTTGTCCTTTGTCCTTTGTTATTTGCTAATGACCAATGACCAATGACTAATGACCAATGAAATGACCAATGACTAATGACTAAAAAACTATGCTGCCGGAACAACAACAGCGGATTTTGGGTTACTTTATTGAAGAAGCCAGGGATCATGTAAATACCATTGAGCAGGGGTTGCTGAATCTAGAGGGTACCCTGAACGATCCGGAAATGATTAGTGAAGTCTTCCGGGCGGCTCACTCCATCAAAGGAGGAGCGGCGATGCTTGGATTGACTAGCATCCAGCATACTTCCCACCGTCTGGAAGATTCTTTCAAAGTTCTCAAAGATCATCCGGTTAAGGTTGACCAAAAGTTAGAGTCTTTATTCCTCGGTGTATCTGATACCTTGAAAGTGTTGTTAGAGCATTTGAGCGGGCCATTTGGTCTTTCTGAAGATGCTGCTAATGTTCTGATGTCAGAAACTGAGCCGGTTTTTCAATGGCTGAATGAACATTTGGAACTACTTGTAGAACAAGGGAATAGGGGAGTAGCCAGCAATCCTGACGCAACACAACTACACACAGCTTCTGTAGAGAATGTCTCCACACTTACAGAACTTTTCCTGCGGCGAGATATTCCTGGTTTGGCAGAAGACACTCATCAAGAATCTACAGAAATACCCTTCTCTGTAGCACCCCAGGAGGCACGTGATACTCGCAGACTCGCTAACGCTGCGCGATCGCCTGTTACCGCTAAAGAAAATAATAACTGGGGCGAGTTTCAAGCCCAGGTGCTGCAAACACTGCGGGAAATGTTGCAACTGTTTAAGCAAACAACTACAACCTCAACTCGGCAAAAGCTTCAGCAATGCTGTTACCAATTAGTCAGACTTGGTGAAACTTGGAATTTGTCCAAGTGGTGCGGTTTGTGTCAAGCAGCAGCCAGTGCGATCGGCAATCCCGAAAATACCTATCTCACTTTAGCGAAAATTGTCATTACTGAAATCAAGCAAGCTCAAGAATTAGTCTTACAAGGTAGGGAAGCCGAAATTGCAATTAGTCATCAACTAGAAGCACTTTTGAGCTTTGCAGAAATTGAGTTGTTAGAAATTACTCCTAATTTGTTTGACGAACAGTTTGCGGCTTTGACAGAATTATCAACTTCACCAGAGCTAATTGTGTCCGTCAATACTCAAGAAATTGAGAAAACCAAGCAGTTAGTGCCACAAGGTCGCATAATTAATCTATCTGAGGAACTTAATCTAGATGAGAATAGTAGCGATCGCACAGCGTTGTCTCACGCCTCTCTTCAGTTACAAGAAACATTAGTAAACCCTGCAACTCCTACTAGCTTTACACCTACCGTACATGACGAAGTACATCCAATAAGTAACAATCTTGACCACAATGGCCCAGAGGTAGGAATATCTGAACTAAATACCCTTGCTGATTTATTTGCAGGTGAGACTCCCGAATTAGATGAAACCTGGCATCAAGAAGAAACCTTAGATATTGTTGCCACTGATAACTTTGGAATTGATTTCAGCAGCAGTGATACTGAGGATGCTGATAGTGATTTATCTGATTTACTCTCATTTGATGACGAC
>JBBSCU010000055.1:0-23877 GCA_038249935.1 Chroococcales cyanobacterium | reverse complement strand
TCAAAAAATGCACGATTACACTTGGTCACATTTTGCTGATTCAGAATACGGTGAGTGGTTTGGCTATCTTAATCGGCGCGGAGAAGTATTGTTAAATCTCAAAGGTGGCAAATGGAAAGGATGTTTTCATGTACCGCGTGCATTGTATCTCTGTTGGCAACAGTTTGAGGCGATCGCTACTCCTTTGCAATAGAGTTTTTGCAAAAGTTCATGTTTATAACCACACCTTAAGCTGTGGCTACCACAGAGAAAGCTGTGATAACCACAACTTAAGCTGTGGCTACCACAGAGGAAGCATTGATAACTATAATTGAAGCTGTAATAACCACAGCTTTAAAATTACTTATGAGTAGTGAAGCATCGATAACTACAATTGAAGCTGTGATAGCCACAGCTTTAAGTTTACTTATGAATGTATTAGTTGTAGTAACGACAGCTTGAGTTATGGCGATGCCTGCGGCGGTAAACAACGCAGTCAGTTTAATCTCTGTTACTGTACAAGTAAAAGTAAAATCAGTGCCATTGGAAAGATGTCTCATGAACCCTGTGACACCTAAGCGGTTTGCGATCGCCCAATACCATCAATTAATTGAACTCGGATTTTTGACAGAGGGCGATCGTATTGAATTAATTCGAGGAGAACTGATTCAAATGACAGCAAAGGGAACACCTCATACAGTTTGTAGTTCCATCCTATGCCGTCAATTGGATCGGCTTTTAGGTGAGCAAGCAGTCATCCGTGGACAAGATCCGATCACCCTTCCTAATCAAAGTGAGCCTGAGCCGGATGTTATTATTGCACGAGGAAGAGATGAAGATTATCTTGCTCATCATCCCTATCCTGAAGATATTTTGTTAGTGATTGAAATTTCGGATAAAACCCTAGATTACGACCAAACAACGAAGCTATCATTGTATGCGGAAGCCGGAATTTATCATTACTGGATTGTGAATTTGCCGACTCATCAACTTGAGCGATATAGCCAACCGTATCAAAATACTCAAAGTAAGTTTAGCTATCTCAGCAAGGAGATTTCTCTATCTAATCAGTCAGTGGCAATTCCTGGATTTGAAGATATATTATTAAACTTGAGTCGGTTGTTAAAATAAAGTGCTAGTGAATGATTTCGTGAGTGCGATTCTCTCCTTTATTTCTCTGCGCCCTCTGCGCCTCTGTGGTTCCTTTTCTTAGATAATTTATTTCTTAGAAATCCCTAAGCAAGCATTCCCTAGTTTTCTAATACATAACTACAAACTTTAGTTTGAGCCTGTGTTTGGGATTTTGGTTTCAACTTCACCACGATTTCCACATCACAACCTAAAGCATTTAAAAATCGGAACAGTCGCTCTGTTGAAAAGCTCGATAGTTTTCCCCTTACTAGAGCAGAAATAGTAGGTTGATCAACTCCCAATAGTTCGGCTGCTTCAACTTGATTCATTTTCTGTTTAGCGATGATTTCACTGATTTGACGTGCAAGTTCTGCTTTCATAAGTAGTTCATCAGGGTTCGCTAAACCTAAATCTGCAAACACATTACCGCTACTTGTTTGTACACTGATTTCTTCAGTCATTTTTCTCTTCCTTTTGCTTCCGGCTATAGTTTTGTGCGTGATGCTCTTTTGCCCGTTTAAGCCTTGCTTCAATTAATTTGATGTCTTGCTTTGGTGTAGCAATACCGTGTTTAGATTTCTTCTGAAAAGTATGTAAAACATAAATAACGTCTTCCAGTTTGACTGTATAAATAGCTCTGTAAGTGTCACCATCAAAGTCTTCTACAACTTCTAACACTCCAGCACCCTTAAATCCTTTGAGTGGTTTTGCTGAATCATGCTTCTCGCCACACTGAGCCAAGTACAGAGCATAACCCATCATTTGTTGAACTTCTTCTGGAAACTCTCTCAAATCATCCAGCGAGCTTTCAACCCACTCGACTAGCTTTAATAAAGGGCTCATCTTTTACAAGATGCTAGTTTTAGCATATTTCGTTAATGATAATATCACAAACTAAATTCCGCTGCGCCATCTGCATCCTTACCCATAGCAGTAGGTTTAAATTTAGAGCCATGAATTAATTCAGCAAACACAATTCCTGGATTTTGGTGAAGAATATTCAGCACACTCATAAAATCTCGCACAATTTCCCCTGGTGTAAGTAACGCTTCTGCACCCAAGCGATTAATAATTTCTTGCACAAACTCCTTCAACTCACCATTTTTCAAAGTCTGCTCATACCCAAAATTGAGTGCATGAATCTCAGCTAAACGTTGCAAAAGCGTCAATATTTCTGCCTCACTCAACGGGTTCAATCGAATCACTGGCCCTAAATACTCCTGAACGCCAGATTGTGTAACAAAACGACTTTCTTTTGTGCGTCTTTGCCAAGCTTGGTCTGCAAAAAGTCCGCGTTTGGGGTCTTCTAAAAACTTAGTTGTTCCACCAACAACAATGCCAAGATGTTCTGCTTTGCACTGCATAGTGTCGTTAAACATTGCGAGGAGTCGATTATAGTTTTTTTCCCGCGTGACTGTAGTAGATATTTGATATAAATGTACTGCTTCATCAACTATAATTAACAATCCTTTATAGCCAATTTCAGTTACAAATTTAGCAAACAGTTTAATATAGTCATACCAACTATCATCATCAATAATAACACGCACTCCTAAAGCTGCTTTTGCTTCAGTTTTAGTATTAAATTCTCCACGCAACCAGCGCATTGCCGCATTTTTTAAATTATCATCATCCAATCGGTAGCCACGCCAATAAGCAATAATCACACTACCAAAATCAAAACCGTGAACCAAGCCTTCAATATACTGAACTACTTCCCTAATTTTCGATTCAACTTGGTCATCAAAACCCTCGTCATTCGGACGCATTTCAGTTTCTTTAACCACTTCTTGTTGAATTTTATTAATCCATCCTTCTAAAATCGAGACTAAAGCACCACCATCAGGACGAGTTTTTGTCGCTAGGTGGCTCATTAATTCTCGATAGGTAGCTACACCTTCATTGTTGCTTCCAGCCAATCGGCGTTCAGGGGATAAATCAGCATCAGCTACTACAAAACCTTGTTCCATAGCGCGGTTGCGAATTAGTTGTAGTAAAAAACTTTTCCCAGAACCGTAGTTACCAATTATGAAGCGAAATGCTGCAACACCTTCTGCAATATCATCGAGATTTTGTAATAGGCTTTTTAGTTCTTTTTCTCGACCTACTGCTATATATTCAACTCCCACTCTTGGTACTACCCCTGCACCAAGGGAATTGATTAAAGCAGTGGAGATTTTTTTCGAGATTTTGAGCTTTGCCATGTATTACAGTTCGCTTTATTCTAAACGCAGAAGTACGCACAATTAGGTAAGGTACATATTTACCTTACTACTAATCTGACAACGGCAATAATAATTTAATTTGACGAAGTATGTCTAGCCATCAGGTCTTCATACATTGCAATCATTTTTTTGACATATATCAGATGCTCAGGGTAAACTTCTGGAGTTTCCGAATCTGAATCAATTATTAATTCACCAATAATATCATTTGCCCGTTCATTTATAGAATCTATTAATAGATTCGGCATAGTGATGTTTGCTTCAGCAATTTTTTTAATCGCAGCCTTGGGATTATCTTGTTCGACTATAACTTTTAATATTTGCAACTCATATCCTGGTAAATTTTCTAGAAAATTAGTCCATTCTATGGGTATATTATCAACTTCTGAAGTATCTATTTTTTGGGAACTTTCAATTAATTCTGAAAAAGAAGATAATTCCATACCATTGTCCTGGGATTCATCAGCCAATGGTTCCGAATTGAATGTTTCTATTTGTTGAAGTAATTCCCATACTTGGTTTTGCAATGAGTCGCGTTCTTCTTGCAATAATGAAACTTGCTCTTGTAGCTGCTGTAACTCAGCTTTTTCTGCTGCTAGTTGAGTTTGTGAAGAGTTTAGGATAGCTTGGATATTTTCTCTTTCAGTTTTTGTCGCTACAAGCAATTGATTTTTCTGGCTTGTCTCAACTTCTAGCTCTTGAATTGCAATTCGCAGTTCGTATAGTTTTTCTTCTAATTGGGGTTTGAGTCTGCCTAAAAGAGTTAAATTACTTTCTATTTCTTGTTTCTCTTGTTGGAGTTCGGAAATTTGACTTTGTAACTGGGTTATTTCAGTGCGAGATACATGACAATTCGACTCTAAACGACGCTTTTCTGCTGTGAGGACAGAAAAAGCATTGTTTAATTCTCCTTGATTTTTCTGCAAGTTATTAATTTCAGTTTCTAACTGCTTTTTCTGTCCCGCAAATATTCTTAATTCTCGATGTAAACTATCCCTTTGGTTACGACTTTCTATTATTTGATTTTGCAGTTGTTGTGACTCAGCATATAATAAATTATGATGTTCTTCGATTTGATTAATTTCTCTGACAACACGAGCCTTTAATCCCTCCATGTCTTTAATTCGCTTGCGGAGAGAACCTAAAACAAGCATTTCATAATTTCTGCGTCGCCTATCTACGAATAATGCTGCTGTATAGATAGCAACGGCAGTAATTACACCTGTGAGAAAGGCTTTATTAAAATCCCAGTTGGGGACAAGGCTAAGTCCAAAACTTATACTGAAGGCAACTATACCTAATATAAATCGATTGCTGATCATTACTGATTGCATATTGCTGGTTTTTACCGGAGTTAAATTATCAGAATAAGTAGTTATTAAGGTCATTACCCCTCTAATAGTCGTTTTAAAATCTATAGTTTGAGTTACTGGTGCATAACATTGTTCTGTAATTAACAAAAAAGTGCAATCATCAATGAATTAATTTTAATGCTGGGTGTTGGATGTATTGTTATTTGTACCAAAAAGTGTTAAGTCTGCTTTTAAAAAATCAATAAACTGCCGTGCTGTGCGTCCAGAACGACCATTGTGACGAGTTGCCCACTGTAATGCTTGATATTCCAAATCTTCTTGGGTAATATTAATTTCAGCTTCTGCCGCTAGATGTTGTACAATCTTTAAATAAGTTATCTGATTGGCTGGTTCAAAAGTCAAGGTTAAACCAAAGCGATCGCTAAAGGAAAGCTTCTCCTGCATCGTATCCCAGGCATGGATTTCTTCGTTATCTCTGGGGTTAGGTCTATCCACAAAAAACTCCCGAATTAAGTGGCGGCGATTGGAAGTAGCGTACACAACTACATTTTGAGAGCGTGCGGTCAAATTACCTTCTAGAACTACCTTCAGGGCTTTAAAGGCATCATCATCTTCTTCAAAGGAAAGGTCATCGACAAAGATAATAAATTTTTGTGACACTCCTCGTAAATGTTCCACAATTTCTGGTAAATCTTTTAAATCAGATTTTGCCACTTCCAACAAACGAAGACTGCGATGGCTATATTCATTCAACAAAGATTTTACTAAAGAAGATTTGCCAGAACCTCGACTACCGTAAAGTAATACGTGCAGCGCCATTTCTCCAGATAATAAAAACTCTGTATTTTTTAGCAAAGCATCCCTCTGAGACTCGTAACCGACAAGGACACTCAGCTTAATTGGGTCAGAATACCGGATACCGATAAACTGCCCAGCTTGCCAACGTAAAGCGCGATATTCTGCAAATAAACCAGAGCCATATTGCCGATAATAAGCTGCTAATTCTTCTACAGCATCACCCCAATTATCTAACTCTTGTAGATATGCAACGAATTTTGTCTCTACTCCCACCAATTCTTGCTCTTTATACCACACTACTGGTGAAATCGGCATCTGAGCCACGCCTTGTATCCACTCGCTCAAAGAAGCACTGCTACATTCATAGAGACTTTGCAATACTTGTAAATCATGCTGAACTGCTGCTACTAAAGCTGGGGGTAAATCTTTAAATTCTCGCACTTGAGCCAGCTTTGTAAAGGGATTCTCAGAGAAGAGGAGTTGAGTAATTAAATAGTCTTCCCAGTTTTGATTTTTAGCAGCCAAAGCGTGGAAGTAACTGCCGTAGGCTTGGAGACAAACCCGTGCATCAACGTCAGTGTAACGTATAGCTTGCAACAGTTCTAGAAATGCCATCCCCACTTCGCCTTGCACAACAGATTGGTACAGTAAAAGTGAGGCTGCTTGGCGTTGGAGATATTGAACCCTTGTATGAGAGGAGGTACTTGCCATTGGCATCGCTTGATTATCCATCAATCAACTGTGTGGTATAGCTAAATAGCTATGGTAAATTGTCTGCTGACCTGGCAGTAAAGTCAAAATCTACAGATGTTTTAACAATGAATTTAAGTATAGTTGCTGCTTTTGCCTACGGCATATTAGCGTTTGTTGGTGGCATTATTGGCTACATTCAGGCTAAAAGTATGGCGATTTTTATTTAAATGAGGTACACAGGTATCCTTAAAACTACAGTAAATATTTTTAACTCAACCACCGCTAAATCTTCTCAACAACTCTTCGCGGGATAATTCGAGTAACAATCGGCTATAGTCTTGTGGTGGTAACTGTAACAAAGGCTCAATTACTCGTTCCAATTCGTCATCTAGCAAACCAAACCGGACACGCAACAAGTTTTCTACCACTTGGCGCTGTCCTTCTTGGAGTGTAGCTTCCCGCCATTCTAAATAAGCTTGCGATAAATTCATAATTACCTCTTGGTCATCTTCCGTAAGGTTTTCTTGGTTTATGACAGTTATCCGCCAACTGGTAATCATTACAAATGATACTTGAAAAATCCCCTGTTTAAACTTTGACAAAAGTATAGTTACATAAGGTCTACTCATGTAGCCTTTGTTTGCGATCGCCTATAGTCATCTACAATTTGTAGGTGACACAAATGACGTGATAACAAGGCTTACAAACATAAATTATAAAAATTAAAGAAAAAAAACATTACTCATTGCCTAAAAAGTCCGGTTTTTTTGGCTTTGTGATGATAAATAAAATTAATAGCGTTGAATGTCATGCTTTGTACCGACATCAAAAAGCTCTGCCACAAAACTCGCTCTGGATGTATCTAAGTAACTATGTTGATCAAGCGTAAAGATGTCACGGTATCTTAGAGCAAATTGTAAATGACTTGATGCCATTTTGGCAGGTTTTGATCTCAAATATGAGATATTGATAGATTGTACAGATATTTATTGTTATTGACACATTAGTTACTATCTACCGAAAGCTGCTAAGACCAAGCAAATACCGACACAGATAAGTTTAAGTAATTTAACGAAGTAGGAAATAATACATGGTATTATCACTTTCTTCTCATAACGTTATCCAGTATCTTCAAGATGTAGGTCTGTGTAGCTTAGAAGATGGCGCATCAGATAAATCTGAGTTGCCAGGAAGTAGCAAGAACAATTTCAATTTAGTAGTGACTTTAGCAGATAATCACCAACTGCTCGTTAAACAAAAAAATAACATCAACAATGATGCGCCGCCCCACGAGTTGTTTAAGGAGTGGCTGTTTCACCAGTTAATCCAGCAGTTCCCAGTTTTCGGTAATATTTCAGCAATCGCACCATTGGTAGTGCATTTTGACGAAGAAAATTCTATCCTCGTCCGTAACTACCTCAGTGAATATCTGGATCTTGCGATATTCTACCACAACAATGATATTTTTCCACAAGAAATTGCCTCTGCCATCGGCACGACTTTGGCGGGACTGCATCGCGCCACCTTCAACCGCCGAGAATATCAGGATTTTATGGCAACTGCTCCCCAAGGAGAGTTTCGCTATGGCTTTTACAATCCGGCGCAAGGGGTAGGGTCAATTAGTCCAGAGGTTTTTGGGACTGTTCCCACAGATGCGCTGAAATTCTATGCTCTTTATCAACAGTACGAGAGTTTGGAATCTGCGATCGCAGATTTGGCATATAATTGGAATCCTTGCTGCTTGACTCACAACGACCTGAAATTGAACAACATTTTGGTTCATTCAAGGTGGGAGAAACTAGACAATTGCTTAGTACGACTAATTGATTGGTCAGCTTGTGCTTGGGGAGATCCAGCTTTTGATTTAGGAACTTTACTAGCAAGTTATTTAGGAATTTGGCTCAAGAGTCTTGTAGTAGACCCCACCTTTGAATTAGAAGAATCTCTACATCTGGCGTTGACACCATTAGAGATTTTACAACCTTCAATTATTGCTCTAATTAGGGCTTATATAAATGCTTTCCCGATGATTTTGTCATACCGCAGTGACTTTATTTTGCGCGTTACCCAGTTTGCAGGGCTGGCACTAATTCATCAAATTCAGGATATGATTACCTGCCGGAAATATTTTAGTAATGCTGATATCTGTATGCTCCAAGTAGCTAAAAGTTTACTCACTATGCCGGAGAAAGCTGTGCTGACTATTTTCGGGATATCAGAGTCAGAAATTCTCAATACTGGAGCAAAAATTCATCAACTTTCTCAACCTGTAAAAGAACCGCAGTTACTTCGCATTTATTACGAAAAAACTCGGCTTCGTGGTTGTTAATAGCAGGGAGTAGAACAATTTGAAGAAGAACACAGAATACAGAATCCAGAATCCAGAATACACTATCAATCAATCGCTAATTTCTCTATTGGACATTGCTAAAAATATCCAAATTGAGTCAAATTTTTGTATTTACCATCCCAATTATCAACCCTTTGCTCTGCCAACTAAAATAGCCGACAGATTTCAGCAAAACTCCGTAGATTTACAACATAAGTATCTCACTCTACTGCTGCGAAATTTTCTCTATGGAATTTATTACAATGGCTCTTTGCAAACTACTTTAGCAGTCAATATTGATAGTACTAATCGCCCACCAAAGCATAATTTAGCAGATAATTCCATTTTGGAGATTGATTGGAACTTTTATGAGCAACTGCACGAGTGTAATCACGGCGTAGGTTACTTTGACCCTCAATGGCAGGTGTTGCGGAAAGAACCTGATGGCACTATGGCGGTGATTAAAGGCGGTTTAACACTTTATGTTGAGCCAGACTGCCATCTAAAAGCCAGCAATAAATCTATTAAAGTGGGTGGGATGGTAGCAATCTGGATGCCCAAAAATCGACTGCAAAACGGCTGTTATTTGGCAGTTAGTAATGTCGGACAGGAACAGCAAAGCAACCCCAATGCTGATTTAGGGGCAGGGCGAATCTATTTTAACTTTACGGCATCTGGTGCGATCGCTCTGATGAAAATCCTGACACTGCAATTGAACGCAGCCTCGATTCCCTTTAGCTTTCAGGTTCTCCATAACCCTTCTGCATACGGACGCTATGATTCGGGGCTACTTTACTTTGAACTCCCCGACTATCCAGCAATCCGCACAATCCTTCAGGCTATTTATCCAGAAAATCAATTTCATTTCCAGCCAGAAATTCCCTTGTTTACAAAATTTTTAGCACCAGGATTAAGTTTAGCTGAAGAACCAATCCAAAAATTTGCAGCACAAGAAAGTTTTGGGATGAACCGTTGCCAAATTGTGGCTAATGCTTTGTTGGAGGCTTGGCAAAAAGGTAAGAATGCAATGGAGGAGCGGATGAGGATGATTGACGAACACTTTGCCCGACACTTAATAGATTTGCAGTGTCCTTATCTTAATCCCAGTTCTAAGGATATATATAAGCCCTTAAATCAATTAAATCAATACCTTCGCTAAAATAAGAGCTACAAAAATTTTGGCAAAACTGGCAAAATGATCTCAATCTTCATCCATTTCATAATTCTGAATGTCAATTTCCTCTGCAAAAGATAGAGAAGAAGGTTTTACAGACACTGAATCAGGAGAAATGCCCTCTGGCAATTCTTTAAAAACTTCTAAAATTTTACTGGCAAAGCTTTGAACGCTCGCTACGATTCTCAATTTAGCACGATCCTGATTCATTCCAAACACTCTATATATTTCATATCTTTTCGCCTCAGCCATGCAACGCAGCTCACCCAATGAAATGTGAAATGGAAGACTGAAATCTCTCCCAGTAGATTTCACATCAATTAACACTTTGCTATCATCAAGTAACGTAACTGAGAAGTCATAAACTGACACTGGATTTTCTTGAGATTTCCAAAGGTAATCAAGGATGTTGCCTAAAGTTTTTTGATAGGTGAGATAAGCATTTACAAATTCTTCACCTCTTCTTCCATTAGCTTCAGCAGTTTCTTTTGCCTTTTTTAAATCAGCAAGTGATATTCTTCTACTTGTAGGTCTTGATAGAAGCTGCTGAAGCCCTTGATTTCCACCTTGAGCAAAATCTTCCAAAGCATCATCTAAAACAAGTTCATTTATTGGATGCTCTGAAACAACTACACTTACACTAATGAATTTATTAATATCTGTAAGTGTCAATCTCTCCATCTTTGATTGTCCTAAAAAGGACTCTATGACATCATGAAGCAAAGCATCTGACAAGTTCTTCTTTGCAATAAAAATAGCTTTAGCACTAACAGGAACACTAATACCATCAAAATCAAAAATTACAAAATCACCGGCTTCTAGAACATTAAACCTCTCAGGATTTTCATGAGGGTTAGCGACAAATTCCCCATTCAAACGCCAGTTTTTATATGTATTACCCTTAACAATCTTTCGTTGAAGATTATACTCATCCTCAACACCTGGACCATAAATTGAAAGATCAAGAGGTATCTTCTTATTTGCTTGAGTTTGTATGTAATCCAATAAAGCAGGGTAGAACTGATCAATAAAAATATTCGCATTTAAGTTGATCGCTTTTTGTTTTCCAGCAGGGCGATTCTTAAAGTGCCATTCAAAAAAGGTCAGGTCTGAGGCAGTAAGTCTTTTGACAGCAAGCTTTCTTGGCATAATATGGCCTTCTGTATTTTCTCAAACATTTGATTTGCGATCGCTACAGCAAGTAGCGGAGGGACAGCATTTCCAATCTGCTTGAAAGCCGGATTCATCGTACCTACAAAAATAAATCCGTCGGGAAATGATTGTAGACGTGCTGCTTCCCGTACTGAAATAGTTCTAGCCTGCTTGCTATCGTAATGTATATGAGAATAACTATCTTTACCGAGATGAGCCATTAAGGTTCTTACAGGTTTGTCTGCCTCTATTTTTCGCCATTTATTGGGAAATTTAAATGCATCATAAGGAGGAACAATCTTTTTTTTCAAATCATCGAATTCTGCACTGTTAAACTCTACTTTT
This sequence comes from Chroococcales cyanobacterium, assembly GCA_038249935.1. Classification (GTDB taxonomy): domain Bacteria; phylum Cyanobacteriota; class Cyanobacteriia; order Cyanobacteriales; family Nostocaceae; genus Nostoc. The sequence goes on along the minus strand of JBBSCU010000055.1, from coordinate 12,738 downwards.
TTGCCAGATATCTTTAACTGTTCCAGCTTTTCATTCAATATATCTAATGCATGTTTATGTGCTTCTGGATATTGCTCTCCCGGTAACATGCGACGAAATATTTCAAAATCTCTTTGTGAGAGTGTGCGAATTATATGATCCTTCACCCCTCCATTACCTTCAAAACCTTCCCATTCCTTAAGTTTTCTGGCGTATAGTGATGATTCTAACGTCTTAGAGTACGGAGTTAATATCGTAAATCTTTTAGCACCACGTTTCAGCTTACCTTCAAGATGTAAAGTTATGGGAGGTAAATCTCCTATAGCTTCACTTGCATTAATAGCCCTCAACAAATCGTTATGAGGGACTGGTGGCGATATATACGAGGATGAGTGGATGTTTAATAACTCCATTTGCTTGGAAACTATGTTGTGCTTTGTTCTAGAAAGATGTTTCAGGGCTACCTGTCTTGAACCTTCATAACCTCTTGGCAAATCTATCCAGTGAGTCGGATTTGGAAAATTAATTTGTGTTTGAAGTTCGTTTGTGTATGCAATAAGAAACATCCGCTCACGCATTTGAGGTACACCATAATAGACGGCATTTAGGAGAGTATAGCCGCAGGTGTAGCCAGTTTCAGTGAGCGCCTCACACATTTCTTCAGCAATGTTATGTCCTCCATAATTGAGAGCATCTGGCACATTTTCCATTAGCAAAGCTAAGGGACGTAGCGATTTAACATAGGTAAGATATCTTAAATACAAATTGGCTCTTGGATCTTGCCGGAAGGCTTCTGGATGATCAGCTACTTCGCGCAGCTTTGATCGCCCAACTCTAGCAAAGGCTTGACAAGGTGGACCACCAATTATTATATCGATCGCAGTTGCTACATTACAACCGAGCTGCAACTCATTGACAAGTTGATCGGGTTCGGTAGTAATAATGTCGCGGGGACTGGAATGAACTTTCCAAAGTCCTTCTGGTATCTTTTTGCAGAAGTTTATAGCATGAGACTCAGCTGCTAGAGGATCGCACTCAACGGCTCCAATAATTTCAAATCCAGCATTCTCAAAACCTAGTGATAGACCACCACATCCTGCAAAAATATCTAAAACTCTCGGTCTTCCTCCTAATTGCAGTCGTTTGATTTTTTGTTTTATGGGGTTTATGAACACAGGATATCCTCATTGTTAGTAATACTAATTTTTATCCAGTTTTATGAATGTGATGGTCTAGCAAAGAAATTAATAATTAAAAGTCATCATAATTCACAAACCCATTATGGCAAGGAAAAGGCAATGCATAGGAGCATTTTTTCCAAAGCATATATTGTAAACTATATTATGATGTTCATTGCCTAAAACAAAATAATTTCTAAGACTGATTTGTTGTAATTAATTTACATATTTAGGTTTATACATCAACTTACACTCGTAAATTGGCGAAGGTATTGTTAAATTGAATAATTTATTTGTTGGAAATCCCTTGTACTCGTGAACAAGTATAAAAACTCTACTCTTTTTTGCAATCTCCAATACCCAATTTAAAATTCCACAATTACCGGCACATGGTCGCTGGGTTGAGTTAATTTTCTGGGTGCAACATCGATGATGCAACTTTTAGCACGCTCATACAAGATAGGTGTAAGATAGTGATGGTCAATCCGCCAACCTAAGTTGCGACGGAAAGCGGCGGTGCGATAGTCCCACCAGCTATAATTTCCGCTTTCTGTGTTGAATTTGCGAAAAGCATCGGCAAGTCCTAATGCCAGAATATCCCGTAAGGCTTGGCGCTCTGCTTCTGTGGCCATAATATGATTTTCTGTACTCACTTGCTCGTGAATATCCTTATCTTCCAGGGCGATGTTGAAGTCGCCGCACACGCAAATTGCAGGTTGTGACAGCACAAGCAATCGCAAATACTCGCGTAGCGCTGTCAACCAGCGCAGTTTGTATTCATACTTCTCAGTTCCTACCGCTGCGCCATTAGGAACATATAAATTCACAATCCGAACACCATCAATTACACCTGTAATCACCCGCTTTTGCTCGTCCCATTCGGGGTGTAAATCTGTCAGAATCGTCCTAAACCCGCTACTTACGTCTAGGAGTGGCTGGCGGCTAATTAGGGCTACGCCGTTATAAGATTTTTGTCCTGATATATAAAGGTTATAGCCTAACTGTTCAAAAGGCGATCGCGGAAACTCAGCATCTACAACTTTGGTTTCTTGTAAGCAGAGAACATCAACAGGATTTAGGGTTAACCAATCGGTAACTTGTTCGAGGCGAGTGCGAACTGAGTTGACGTTCCAAGTAGCGATTTTCATTAGTTAGTTATCAGAATTTTTACAAATTACTAATTACAAATTATGTAATTTTTATACAATTACTTAATATTTATAATTTCTGTTCGATTTGCCAATTACGTTTAAACACAGCCTAAATTACTTGCTCCCATTGAGTATTTTAGTATTGACAGCTACAAAATATTCAATTTTGTAAGTTCTGCTACAAAATATTTTACTTTATTATGATCCCCAAGACAGATGCAACAAGTAATTAATTGGCTCTAGGTTAGAAGTATAGCTCAGGGTTGACTTTTGCGGATAGCCCTTTAAATTTGTCGGGAGAAAATTTGCGGTACGGTTAAAGCGTTATTACTCTTTTGGTAGCCTGTTAGGTTAACTTAAATGTCAAAAGAGTCAGTACAAATGCTCTTTACTTATAGAATAATGATGCAACTCATTACATTGAGGACAACTTCATAGACTGAAGCAAACAAACTTATGAAAATCGCTCAGGTTGCCCCTTTATGGGAAAGGGTTCCACCTCCTAATTATGGAGGAATAGAATTGGTAGTAAGTCGCTTGACTGATGAACTTGTTCGTCGTGGTCATGAAGTAACTTTGTTTGCCTCAGGCGATTCTCAAACTTTGGCTCATTTAGAAGCAGTTTATCCCCGTGCATTGCGCCTAGACCCAAATGTTAAAGAGTATGCAGTGTACGAAATGCTAGAACTAAGCCAAGTTTACCAAAGTGCTGCCCAATTCGATATTATCCATTCCCATGTAGGGATTTCGGCATTACCTTTAGCGAGTTTGATAACAGCAACTTCTACAGTCCACACCCTGCATAATAGTTTTACAACGGATAACCGTCACGCATTTAGCTACTACCAAAAGCAACCATACGTCAGCATTAGTAACTCGCAGCGCCAAGTCGATCTCAACTATGTTGGCACGGTTTATAACGGGATTGAGCTAGCAGATTACCCATTCGTAGCCCAACCCTCAGAACCTCGATATTTGGCATTTTTAGGACGTTTTTCGCCAGAGAAAGGGCCACAAAATGCGAGTTTACAGACAAATTATTAAAGACCGCATAGAATCTAATGGCCGCATTCATGCTGCTAAAATCCACTTTTAATCAACTGCTTTTTTTTACTTAGCTTAAACAACAACTTTTTTCTAGGAGGACATTTGTATGAGTACGAGAACCAACAGCTGCCCATGTTGCGGTGGTTCCCTCCTGCGTCATGCCCGTCATGGCGAACTATATTGGTTTTGCTTGTCGTGCCGACAAGAAGTACCGCTATTAACTGTTACTCATTTGCCTAATGTCGAAACCCGGAATACCGGAGTAGTTCCTCAGCCAGTCGTAAATTCCTAGACTGGAGTAAAAAATCTTAAGTAATTAGGACTTACGCATTGACAAGAAATACCAAATATGAATATGGTTGAAAGCCACATCTTTCGTAAGGGTTTAGCATTGCTAAACCCCTACAGCGTGGTCTATTTACGATCATTCAGAGTAGAAAGACAAATACTACTTTAAGCAAGCGTGTTTTTTCGTAAAAATTAATATAATGCTCTTACTATGAGCATCTACCAATCTCTCAAAAAATCTTACACGCAATACCGTCGCAGTGAAAATGACTGGCGGTTATTTTTGCGTTTAGTGCCTTATGCCCGTCGTAGCAGAGGACTGTTAGCGCTGTCGATGTGCCTACTGGTGCCGATCGCATTAGCTAATGCCGTACAACCTCTGCTAATTGGCCAAGCTATCTCTCTAATTCGTAATGAACCAAGCACCTACGAATTTCTCAGGAATCGCCCCTTGTCGCAAGGGCTAAATATCCTAGAGGGATTATTGTTGGTTGCGATCGCAATCCGACTGATTTTGACAGGCTACCAGGGTTATATAGTACAAAAGCTAGGGCAACAAATTACCGCAGCAATTCGCCAAGATTTATTTCATCATGTGACATCTCTAGCAGTACGCTTTTTTGATCGCACGCCTGTAGGTAAATTAATCACCAGAATCACCAGCGATGTGGAAGTGTTAGGCGATGTCTTTTCCACTGGGGCAATTGGCATTGTCTCCAATTTGTTTTCCATGTTGGTGCTTTTGAGTTTAATGGTATCCATTCAATGGCAACTCACTTGTTTACTACTAGTGATGCTGTTACCAATTACCTGGTTAATTGTTTATATTCAGCAACAGTATCGCAAAGCTAATTACAAAGGGCGGGAAGAACTTTCTATCCTCAACTCACAGCTACAAGAAAATGTGGTTGGCATTAACGTAGTGCAGTTGTTCCGCAGGGAAAAATTTAATGCCGAATTGTTTCGCGCCACGAACAACAACTACACTCAGCAAATGGATCAAACCATCTTTTATGATTCATTTATTTCAGCAACCTTAGAATGGATTGGCCTGATTGCGATCGCAGCTGTTTTGTGTGTGGGTGGTTTGTTACTGTTGGAACAAACCTTGACTTTTGGGACTTTATCTGCATTTATCTTGTATGCCCAGCGATTATTTGACCCTTTACGAGATTTTGCCGAAAAATTTACGGTAATTCAAGCTGGTTTCACTGCCATTGAACGCGTCGGCGATATATTAGATGAACCGATAGAAATAAGCGATCGCGCCAATGTCCGCTTCTCAATATTTGATGCTAAATTTGGCTACATAGACGAGATAGTTGCAAATCTAGAATCCCCAGATTTGACTTCCCCGCCTGAACTAGGAGAAATCCGTTTTGATCACGTCTGGTTTGCTTACAAAAACGATGATTACGTAATTAAAGACTTAGATTTTACCATTCATCCTGGTGAAAAAGTGGCGTTAGTCGGACCTACAGGTGCGGGTAAAACTTCGATCATCAGTCTTTTATGCCGCCTCTACGAACCCACCCAAGGACGCATTCTCATAGATGGCATAGATATTCGGGAAGTACCACAGGCAGAACTACGGCGCTACATGGCTGTAATTTTACAAGAAGGCTTTTTGTTTGCTGGCGATGTTAAAAGCAACATTTCTTTAGGAGATGGCTATACCTTTGAACAGGTTCAACAAGCAGCAGAGCAAACCAACATTGCCCAGTTTATCGAAGAACTACCCCAAGGTTATGATACTCAACTCCGAGAACGGGGTACAAATATTTCTAGTGGTCAAAAGCAACTTTTAGCTTTTGCGCGGGCTGCCATTCGCAATCCCCAAATTTTGGTACTAGATGAAGCCACCGCTAGTTTAGATGTTGGCACAGAAGCTTTAGTTCAAGAAGCATTAAACCAGCTTTTGCTCAGACGTACCGCTATTATTATCGCTCACCGCCTATCTACAATTCGCAATGTAGACCGGATTTTTGTGCTGAAGCGTGGAGAATTAATTGAGCAGGGAAGTCACGATCAACTACTGCAAGAAGGAGGGCTTTACGCTACTTTGCATAACTTGCAGATGTTGGGAAGTTAGGGATTTTCAAGAAATAAATTATTTAAGGTTGGGTTTAGTCTTTCAACCCAACCTTAAATAATTTACAAGAAGTGGCAGAGCATCGCATTTGTGGAATTGACTCTAAGGCTTGAAGTTTTACTCTTTTAAAATTATTGCGATCGCCAAACTTCAATGGTATTTCCACGAAGGTTGAGAATTGTCTTACCATCAGGACTAATCTTAACTACATTCGCCATGATAGCGATCGCCTCCCTACTGTTTCTGATGTCATAACTGATTTTATTGGTAACTAACTTCACCTGCCCTTTTTGCAACGACTTTTGGCGCATCAACCCGCAGATTCATCTGCTCACAACGCACAGTTAACCAAGGCTGACCTAAACCTATTCCAGAAAAAGGACTTTCGGCAGGGATTTCTAACTTAGAACTAATCAAACCCAACAGAGACTCAAATTTAGCCGGAAATATCAGTAAATCTGTACCCTTTACGCTGAAACCAGAGGCACTTAACGCTTGTCTCCATGCCAAGCTTTGTTGATTATATTTAAGACTACACAGTTGCCGGTTTCCCTGATGCACAGTCACACGCTCTCCTTGTTCCCAGGTAAAATCAGCTAGTTCCTTTGGTAGTCCCCAAATTTCTCTACCACCAGCCACCGAATCAGTATTATCTACATAAATGTGGGAAATCCAACCACCGATTTTCCTTTGGTAATTAACCAAAGCGGGGGCAATAATTAACTCACTATACTCCAGTACCGACCCTGAGCCGTAACTAGATAAATACACGCTACCAACGGTTTTACCAGGCCATACAGAAATAATTTCTAAGTCTGAAGGAATCAAAGAGCGTACTTGGTCAATATTCATCAAATGCAGAGTTTGGATAGCGTAGCCTTGAAGTGTCCAAGGTGCTTGTGGATATGGCATAAGGGATTAACCAGACTTTATTAACTCCTAATTCTTGTACAGACGCGATTAATCGCGTCTCTCCTAATTCCTTTAAAAAAATCCCACCCAGGCATTTGCTTGGATGGGTAATATAAGGTGGGACAAAATAATCTTCCCAAAAGAACTAGGGGAATTATTTGCTCTCTGTAAAGTCAGCGTCAATTACATCATCGCCGCTACCAGAGCTAGATGTGGAACCGCCATCTTGAGGTTCAGCACCAGGTGCAGCACCGCCACCAGCTTGTTGATAGATATTGCTACCAACGGCGAATAGCGCTTGTTGCAATTCTGGGGTCAGCTTTTTGATTTGCTCATCGTCTTCTTTAGCAACTGCTTCCCGCACTTCTTTTACCAAACCTTCAACTTTGGTCTTGTCAGCATCAGGAACTTTATCGCCCAATTCTTGTAACTGCTTCTCAGCTTGGTATGCCAAAGAGTCGGCTTGATTCTTGCGTTCAATCTTCTCACGCCGCTCTTTGTCAGATGAAGCGTTTTGTTCAGCTTCTCTCACCATCCGGTCAACATCATTTTTATCCAAGGTGGAAGCGCCGGTGATGCTGATAGACTGTTCTTTACTAGTGCCTTTATCCTTAGCGGTGACGTTAAGGATACCGTTAGCATCAATGTCAAACACGACTTCAATTTGAGGAACGCCGCGTGGTGAAGGAGGAATACCATCGAGGCGGAAGGTTCCCAAACTCTTGTTATCGTTAGAGAATTCGCGTTCACCTTGGAGGACGTGAATTTCTACGTTGGTTTGACCATCCACAGCAGTAGAGAAGACTTCGGATTTCTTAGTGGGAATTGTTGTGTTGCGGGGGATAATTTTGGTCATCACACCGCCCAAGGTTTCTACACCCAAAGATAGCGGTGTCACGTCTAAGAGCAAGATGCCAGTTACATCGCCAGCTAGCACCCCGGCTTGAATAGCTGCACCAACTGCTACGACTTCATCAGGGTTGACACTTTGATTGGGATCTTTACCCAATACCTGCTTCACAATCTGTTGGACTGCGGGAATCCGGGTAGAACCACCAACTAACACCACTTCATCAATATCGCCTTTGTTTAACTTGGCATCCCGGAGGGCGTTTTCCACAGGAATCCGACAACGGTCGATTAAGTCAGAGCAAAGTTCTTCAAACTGGGCGCGAGTCAGGGTTGTATCCAGGTGCTTGGGCCCGTCCTGGGTAGCGGTGATAAATGGTAGGTTCATCTCTGCTTGAGTGACGCTAGAAAGCTCAATTTTGGCTTTTTCTGCGGCTTCAGTCAGACGTTGTAAAGCTTGTTTATCTTTCCGCAGGTCAATACCTTCGGCTTTCTTGAACTTCTCAGCTAAGAAGTCAACTATTTTTTTATCGAAGTCGTCACCGCCAAGGTGGGTATCACCAGATGTAGCTAGTACTTCAAAAACTCCATCTCCTACTTCCAGCACGGATACGTCGAAAGTACCACCACCCAAATCAAACACAAGAATGGTTTCGTTACTCTTCTTGTCAAACCCGTATGCCAGAGAAGCGGCGGTAGGTTCGTTGATAATCCGCAGAACTTCAATCCCAGCAATTTTACCAGCATCTTTTGTCGCTTGGCGTTGGGAGTCGTTGAAGTATGCCGGAACGGTGATTACAGCTTGGGTTACGGTTTCGCCAAGATATTTGCTCGCGTCTTCAACTAGTTTGCGAAGAACTTTTGCAGAAATCTCTTCAGGAGCAAATGGTTTACCAACTATTGGACAATCTACTTTGACATTACCGTTGCTGCTGAGGACTTTGTAAGAAACTTCCGTAGCTTCGTTACTAATTTCGTCGAAGCGGCGGCCGATAAAGCGTTTGACTGAGTAAAACGTATTTTCGGGGTTCATCACCGCTTGGCGTTTGGCGATTTGACCAACCAAGTTGTCGCCATTTTTGGCAAATGCGACTACTGAGGGCGTTGTCCGAAAACCTTCAGCATTAGCAATGACTGTGGGTTTACCACCTTCCATCACTGCCACGCAGGAGTTCGTTGTTCCTAAGTCAATTCCAACTACTTTTGCCATTTTAGGTGCTGGCTCCTTATAACTACAAATGAATGAATGAATGAGAATATAAAGGACTAAATTTTGAACCAATCGGGTCAATAAATCAGCCAGTTCAGCATGAATGCCTTTGGTTTGGCTTTCCTGGGGTTAAAACTCCAGATTATGCTGATATATATACTGAAGCTTAGTGCTAGCCAGTCCATGAAGGGGGGTTTCCCGAACCTTGCTAGGGACGGTTAAACTAACTAAATTGTGTTTTTAGTTGGTTCATGGATTGATTTGCTTCTACTTTGTCTAATGTATGAGAATTAATACTTTCACTAGTTAGGGTGAACCGTAACATTAGAGTGGTGTTTGCCGTCTTTAGAGGTAACAAACTACAGAATGGGCATTGGGCAAAAACAGTTCCGAGTTCCGAGTTCCGAGTAAAGAAGTGAAGAAGTGAGATTTCCAACTCGGTACTCAGCACTCAGCACTCAGCACTCCTGAAGGGCATTGGGCAGAAGGAATATTGCTTATTTTCTTCATGCTGCACTAGTATTTCAACAAGCGATCGCACTTCATACTACGTCACAATGAACGCACTCACGGTCAGCGCTTTTACTCAACTCACTGTAATAACTGTTCCCACACTTTCATTCGCCAACCTATCGACTGCACACACAGCATAGGTTCCCGGTTGTTGAACAGTAGCGAAAGTTGTGCCAGCAGACAAAATTCGCCCAATTGTCCAAGTATCGCCACTTTGTCGATAAAGCGTCCAGGAACGAATCGGTTGATTATCACCAGGCTGCCAACTCAGTTTACGGTTGTTGACTTGTAATCCGGTGGGTGGAGGGGGTGGTGTTGTATCCTGCCAAGACAAAGTTGGAGGTAGGGCAGGTTTGTTATAAAGCAGACTTTGGAATTTATCAGCAATACCTTGACTATTTTCGGTCAAAATACCGAGATTAAAGAAGATATTCCCCAGTGACAACTGTCCAGCTTGACTACGACTAATTTTCACCTGCTTTTCAATCTCATCACTCTCCCGACTCTTGTTGCTTGGTTCTGTCAAATTATTACCAGCATAAACGTGTCTTTTCTTTGTGTTTACCTGTGTCCACCACTTTAGCAATGCCGAATAACTTTGTTGTGTTTGGTCTGTGCGCCAGTAGAGTTGAGGCGCAATATAATCAATCCAGCCTTGTTCTAACCATTTTTTCGCGTCGGCATATAGCACGTTGTAAGCATCTAAACCAGTAATACCAGCAGGTTGTCCGGGGCGATAGATACCAAAGGGACTAATACCAAATTTAACGTCGGGTTTGGTTGCTTTAATCCCCTGCCAGAGCCGCTGTACCATTTTGTTAACGTTGTCTCGTCGCCAGTCGCCAAGGCTGAGTGTACCACCACTTGCTTTATAGGCAGCGTAGGTTTTGTCATCGGGGAAAGGTTGTCCCTCAATGGGATATGGATAGAAATAATCATCTAAGTGAATGCCGTCAACATCGTAGCGCTTCACTACGTCGATAATTACGTTGTAAGCTCTATCCTGAACTATTTTCAGTCCTGGGTCCATCCAGCGTTGAGTTTTCCACAAATAAATGCTTTCTGGATTGGTAGCTGCGATGTGGGGACGGACTGTTTTGGCTGGGTTGGTGGAAGTGCTAGCGCGGTAGGGGTTGAACCAAGCATGAAGTTCAATATTGCGCTTGTGACATTCTGCGATCGCAAACGCTAAAGGATCATAAAATGGTTCTGGTGCTTGACCTTGAGTTCCTGTAATCCAAGCACTCCAAGGCTCTAATTGGGATTCATACAAAGCGTCTCCTTCCGGTCGCACCTGGAAGATGAGGGCATTGAAATTTAACGCTTGTAATTTAGTAATAATCTCGGTAAGTTCAGCTTTTTGTTGGGCAACCGATAGTCCTGCTTTGGAAGGCCAATTACTATTCCACACAGATGCTACCCATACACCCCGGAACTCCCGGTTATGATTTACCCTAACAGTACCGATGGGTGTAGGTATTGGTATTGGTATTGGTATTGGTGTTGGTATTGGTATTGGTATTGGGGTCGGTGTGGGTGTTGGTATTGGTGTTGGTATTGGGGTCGGTGTGGGTATTGGTATTGGTATTGGGGTCGGTGTCGGCTTTGGCGGTACTATGAGGTAACTAGAAGCAATCTTTTCTGCTTCACCTAGATACACCAAAGCTTGATAAATAATCACTGCCACATCTGCACGGGTAGCTGCGAGATTGGGATTGAGTAATTTTACATTTGGAAAACTAACCACCAATCCGGTGCTAGTGGCAATAGCTATGTGATTTCTACCATAGCCAGGAATCTGAACGGCATCTTGATAGATTTGGGGGAGTGCTGATAAAAGATCGGGTTTTACTTTGGTGGCAATTTCCAAACCTGCTACCAAGGAGACTAAAACTTCTACTCTAGTAATTCGGTTAGCGGGACGGAAACTTTTATCAGGAAACCCGCTAATAAATGCTTTTTCGTAAGCTGTTTGAATGGCCGCTGCTGCCCAATAATTACTAGGTACATCAACAAAGGGGATATACTGCCGCTTCTGGGTAATTGTCCCAAATGCCTTGGCGATGATGGCAGCAAACTCAGCGCGGGTGAGTGAGTTATCGGGGCGATACATTCCATTAGGCAACCCGCTAACAATACCACGTTGGGCTAAGGCTGTAATAAACAAGCGTGCCCAATGGTTTTGAATATCCGAGAAGGAAGCAGTAATAGATACCATTGTTGATTGCAGCTAGCTGGCTTTGATTTTGATTTCCTTAGTTAATTTAGCAATTTTGTTGGCGTAGGCGTAGCCCAACTTAGCCATTGCTGCTGCAATGTCTTATAAACTTTTACTATTGAAGTCTGGGTATGAGGCAAAACAGTTCCGGGTTCCGAGTTCTCAGTGCTGAGTAAAGAAGTGAGATTCCCCACTCCCTACTCCCCACTCCCATCTACTAAACAGTTTGTTCAGGAGAATTTGAGGTAGAACGCGCATTCAACGACAGCATTACGCGTGAAATGCCACTAAAAAGAACGCTGACACCAACGAGTGTCCCAATCAGCCAGGGCGCATTGAAAGGCCACTGAAACCAAATCATTGCGCCTAAGACCAACGTAATAATGCCATTAGCTAGTGTCCACGTCCAGTTTTGTTGCGGACGTAACTGGAATGCCAGAATTAACTCAAATGTGCCTTCAGTCAGCAAAAAGGTGCCAAGCAGCAGAGTCAGTGTGAGAACACCCGTATAAGGGTAAACAAACAGCATTATGCCGGTTGCAATATACAGTCCGCTTAGTAGAAGTTTCCAGATAAAACCTCCTCGATCGCGGGTTTGAGTGGCATAAACTAATTTTGTAAATCCAGCAAAAATCAAAATCGCCGCAATCCAAGTTTCGGTGAATAGGGTGGTGAAATTAGGCGCTGCGATCGCAATCACCCCCAAAATACTCAGGAGAATACCACTTATCAGTGATCCATTAACATCCTTGTTAATATTTCTAGAAACATCAGTTGTCATACAAATCTTTTCCCTGTTTTTAGACTAAACTCTACATTTAGATTAGAGAATTTCTAAGTAACAAGGCATGAACCCTAAGATAGAGTCATCAGTATTAACTTATAGCAGTAACTAGCCCTTATAAGAGTTCTGCAAGATTGCTTATGTCTGAGTGAGTAATTTAGTGAAAAGTTGAGAAATCTGCATTTTGTCTAACTGTTACAATATTATTGCGAATTCAGAACATGATTAATTCGCTATTCAAGTTATTAGCTGGTTTTATTTATGCCTACCTCGACTGCGCTCGGCACAAGTCAGTGACCACCGTAGGCATCGCTGCTGCAATGTCTTATAAACTTTTACTTTTAAAGCTTTGCTGCTTGTGCCGTGTGTAAGATATTAGGACTTACGCACTATACAAATTAACCGTGATGTGAATTAACGAAAATAGCTCGTTTCAGGCTTTTATTAATTATCTTTATGATCGTAAATAGACCACGCTGTAGGGGTTTAGCAATGCTAAACCCTTACGAAAGACGTA
>JBBSCU010000054.1:0-24183 GCA_038249935.1 Chroococcales cyanobacterium | reverse complement strand
GCGATCGCACGCGGTTTAACTGACAAAACTCGTAAAACTGGTCTTCAGTTAGTGCAATGTCTTCTCTTCGAGACGCTGCGCGAACGACAAGCCGTTTTGCGTCTACGCGGGTTGCAGTTGCAAGACCATTGAATATATCACTGCAATCAATTTGATTAATTTATAGTACCTCAGTAAAGTAAGATTAAAAGCAGTTTGAAGGTCATCAAAATGACGAATCAAAAAAGAATTGCTGTGGTAACAGGCAGTAATCGAGGGCTAGGATATGCTATTTCCCGTCAATTATCCCAAATTGGCAACCGTGTAATTCTGACGAGTCGTAATGAAACAGATGGTCTTGCTGCTAATGTTGTTCGGCTTGAAGTTGGAAAAGCTGGATATCCCTTGGTTAGAGAATAACTAAACCATGCTACGGTTACGAAAACTCACATTTACTAACTTGATGGTGACATAACTAATGGAGATGGAACAAGACGATCAATTTGTAACCGTAGTCATTACACAACTTGTCAAACCAGGATGCGAAACTGCTTATGAGGCTTGGTTGAAAGATATTACCAGTGTTGCCAGAACTTATATTGGTCATATGGGAACAAATGTGATTCGTCCCCAACTTGGAGTGCGAAATGAATATGTGATCATCTTCCGGTTTGACGGCTATGAAAATTTGAAAGCGTGGATGACATCACGCGATCGCGAATACTGGCTAACTCAAGCCAAACCTTTAATTGAATCTGACGCTGATGTTCAGCAAATCAGTGGATTAGAAGCTTGGTTTTCTCTTCCCGGCCAACTACTGAAGACTCCACCACGCTATAAAACAGCATTGCTAACTTGGGGAGCTGTATTTGTGTTAATTAATTTGTTGAGTACGTTCTTAGTTCCCCTGCTTCGCGGCTTACCTCCCTTGATTATTTCGTTGATTATTACTATTACTATGGTTCTGCTGTTAACCTATGTTGTCATGCCTAGAGTAAGCCGTTTATTTAGCTCTTGGCTATATCCTAAATCACGAAAAGTTTAGAGATTGAAGTTATTTTGACTCAACTCTATTAATCAAGTCATTGTGTTCCTTTCAACCTTCAGCCATCTTAACCAACAGCGAACTCAATAATTTATCGTTTAGAGTGGTAATGAAAAGCCAAAACGATATCTTTTTTAGTTATTTATGCTTAGTTTTTTTCTAGATTAAAATAGTGCGATCGCATTCTCAAATAAGCTCTCATAAATTTCTAAACTTTCCTATTCAACAATTTATAGATTAGTTACTGGCTACTTTACAAATCACCATAATATGTGATTTATATTTGTCAGTATTATAGTGAACAAGTTTTAGTCCACATCGTTCTATTTCTTCCAGAAGTTTAGGCATTTCATACTTATGATGCCGCCAAATAGTAATCTCTTCACCTTCGGAGATTTCGATATTCTTATCTATTCCCATATAACTAAAATTTATAATGTAATGATGATGGAGTTTCATATTAGCAACTATACTATCTGTTTTTAAATCATATTTTCTTACAAGTTCACAATCTTCAGATTTAATCCCAATATTGTTTTTAACCCATCCATATATTTCTTCTACATGATAATTGCAGCCACCTCTTACTTTTCCATCCCATTCAGAGTTAGAACCAGTTTCGTTAGTGAACACCAGAAAATCATTTTTCCCCATGCTATCTCTAAAGTTTTTGAGGACTCTATCTCTATTTTGATGATTCCCAATGGTAACGCCTAAGTGTAAAAATATTTTCGCTGTATCGTCAATTTCAAAATTAGCTTGATTTTGCCATAAAATCTTAGGTATACAACTATTTTCTATGTCAATTGTGGAACTGATAAACTCCACTAAAGGAAACCATTTTCTAACATTACTTCTAGATAAATTAAGCAATTCCTCGCTAATATCTAAGGCAATATACTTATTAACCTTCCCTAGTTTATTCAGCCTCCAGATAAATTTTTTAATGGGATATGAATTTCCTGCACCAACGTCTATAATATTGACTTTTTTGCCATTTTGAATATTGCCATTCAGGTATTGAAAGTTATTATTTAAAAGGTCAATTTCTACACTCGATTTTCGATACCATTTAGGAATAATATATTTTAGATAAAAATCGTCCCAGATTTTTGCACCTCTACCTTTATAAGAATACTTTAAAGGGATTTCTCTGCTAAATTCTAATGCATCAATTATCCCTAAAACTTCTTCTTCAGAAAAAATAGAGTAGAACTCAGAACTTGGCTTTGCTGTGCGACTGATAGCAGTTGACATATCCGAGGGAAGTTGGGAATTACTATGAAAATTTTGAGCCATTATTCTTGTTCTTTGGTTTTCTTCGGTATTTAAGATTAGCCGCAATGCTTGCCAAAGAGGTATTTTCTCATACCGTTGTCCCAAAATTCGGAATTTCCACTACAAATAGATCCCACATTCACCGCTCTCAACTGACCAACTGGTTTTTTACAATCAAAATAGGTGATAATTTTTCAAAGATACAGGGGTGAATTCCATTGGTTCAGCAACCAGAACTCCAGGAAACTTCGTCGATACAGTCAATCCAGCGTGTGCTTGGGAGTTTAAGCACTTACCGGCGGACTTCGCTGGGAGCCTTAGCCAGCCTGTTGCTGTTGACGATCGCAAACGCAATTACCCCGCAACTATTTCGGTGGGGAATTGATCAAGGCATCATCCAAAAAAACCTCCAAATTGTGCTGTATAGCGCCGCCTGGATGGTATTGGCGGCGATCGCTCGTGGTGTATTTAACTTTGGACAAAGCTATTTAGCAGAAGCAGTGTCTCAGGGTGTAGCTTATGACCTGCGAAACAAAATTTTCAGCAAGATTCAAAATCTCAGTTTCAGCTATCATGACCAAGCGCAGACTTCCCAACTGTTAACCCGTGTCACCAGCGACATTGAGCAGATCCGTACCTTTGTTGGTACTAGCTTAATTCAGGTTATTGGTGGAGTTGTAACATTGGTGACTATTTCAGTGATTTTGCTGGTGATGAACTGGCAACTAGCACTGATTACCCTGACAGTAATCCCCCTTTCTGGATGGTTGATGGCGCAATTCATCACCCGAAATAACAAACTTTTTCGGCAAGTACAAGAGCAACTGAGTGACCTAAATGCTGTATTGCAAGAGAACTTAATCGGAATACGGGTAGTTAAAGCCTTTGTGCGGGAGTCAACCGAAAGGTCGCGTTACACGACCATGAATGATGCTCTAGTCAAGGCAAACATGAAGACCATTAGCGCCATCCGTAATACCTTCCCGTTTATCTTCTTGCTGAGTAATTTGGTAACACTGGCAGTTTTCGGCTACGGGGGAGCGCAGGTGATTGGGGAGAAATTCTCTATTGGCGAACTGGTGGCGTTTAACTCCTACCTAGCATTGATTCTCCAACCAATTTTGTTGATTGGATTTGCTGCACCTGCGATCGCTCAATCAGCTGCTTCCGCCGAACGAGTCTACGAAGTTGTAGATGCGGAGGTAGAAATTCGCGATCGCCCCGGTGCTGTCCCATTTGAAACTTGCGGTGGTAGAATCACCTTTGAAAACGTTTCCTTTCGCTATCCAGGAGCAACAACCGAAACTCTTAAAGGAGTTTCCTTTGAAACGAAACCCAACGAATTGATCGCCGTTCTGGGGATGACAGGTTCCGGGAAAAGCACAATTATGAACTTAATTCCCCGCTTTTATGATGTTACAGGGGGAGCAGTTCGCATTGACGGACGAGATGTAAAAAGTTTTACGCTTAAAAGCCTCAGATCGCGTATTGGCATTGTATTTCAGGAAACCACCCTCTTCTCAGGCACAATCCGCGAAAATATTGCCTATGCAAAGCCAAATGCAACCATAGAGCAGGTGATTGAGGTGGCAAAAACTGCACAAATGCATGATTTTATTACCAGTATGCCCGATGGCTACGAGACGATTGTGGGTGAACGCGGTGTTGGCTTGTCTGGTGGACAAAAACAACGAATTGCGATCGCTCGTACCCTACTCACCGATTACAGCATTCTAATTTTAGATGATAGCACCTCGGCTGTGGATGCCAAAACTGCTGCCCAGATTCAAGCCGAGCTAGATGGCTTAATGCGCCAAAAAGCTTGTACAACTTTTGTAGTAGCTCAACGCATCAGCACCGTTAAGAATGCCGATCGCATTTTTCTTATGGATAAAGGACGATTGATGGCACAAGGTACTCATGAAGAATTGATGCAAACTAGCCCACTCTACAGTGTGATTTTGGAATCTCAGGTAAAGCAGAAGGAGAAAAATTGACCGTTAGTAGTCTAGGTTTACTGGCGCTGTTTTCTAAGGACTTCAAAAAACAATGGGTATTATTGATAATGATCAGATGTCTTTAGGCGAAACTGGAGACTGTGGCAGAAAAAGTAAAAGCACGCTTGGATGATTAAAAATGACAGCACAAGAAAGAGAACAGTTAATTAAAGAGATCAACGTACTGCTACATCAAGCTTATGACAGTACTTTAGATGAAATTCACGCATACCTAAAAAGAATTGATGATCTAGACGATGAAGAAGACTTAAAAGCCATTCAAGAAGCAAGGATTGATATACGCATTAATGGCACTGTGTCTTGGGATGAAATTCAAAAGGAAATAAGAAACGAAATAAACAAGGATGTTGCGTGAGTTACGAAGTTAAATTTTCAAAGGGTGCAAAAAAGCAGTTTAGGAAATTACCTCTAGATGTACAACAGCGCATACAGACTAAAATCAATGACTTGGCAATAGAACCGCGTCCAAACGGGGTAAAAAAATTACTTGGTGATGATAATTCATATCGTGTTCGAGTCGGTGATTATCCAGTTATTTATCAACTAGACGACGATATTTTGATAGTAACTGTAATAAAAGTAAGACATCGTAGCGAGATTTATAAAGATGAAAGTTAGGACTAATTAATTTGTGATTAATTCTTGATGATTTTAGTAGAGGGGGAATATTGGCGCGATCGCTAATCAGATCAAACAATTCCGGTTATCTGAGGTCAAAATGGTTGTAGGGTGTGGGTTACAGGGTCTACAGTCAGCGCGGTGAAAATAAATACAGCTAAATAGGTTCATAGTATTGCTTGAGATTTTTATACAGCCTTGTAATCAAAACAAAGACTTTTAATCCAAAATCTAAAATCCCAAATTGTTATGAGAGGCACTATTCCGGTTGTTGCATCTGAGCAAAAAGCAAGTCAGCAACTCTCTACCCTGGGGCGCTTTTTGCAATACGTTTTACTCTATCGCAAAGAAATTCCCATTGCTCTGACATTAGTATTTATTGGTGCAGTAACCCAAGCGATCGGGCCATTCTTCCTCGGCTGGTCAATTGATCACCTAATTAAACAAGGGAATTTGCAGGGATTACTACTGTTATTAGGGCTACTAGCGCTTAACTATGGACTTGGTGTCTTGGCAATCCGGGGTCAAATTATTCGAGTCGGCTGGATTATGCAGCGATTGCTGGCTCAACTGAGACAAGACATTTTCACTAAAATCCAAAGTCTGCCACTCAGCTTTTTCGATCGCAGCGAAGCGGGTGATTTAATGAGCCGCTTGCTGAATGATGTCAACACCGTAAATCAGGCATTTGGACTGACGATCGCCCAAATGCTCGGCAACACCTTCAGTTTAGTCGGCATAATCATTGCTATGCTCTCAATCAACCTGCAACTTGGTTTGTTGAGCAATCTGGTTGTGCCACTGATGATTTTTACCACCAGCTTGTTTGCACGTTGGGCTAGAGTCAGGTTTCGCGTCACCCGACAAACCATTGGGCAGCTTTCCGCCAAGTTAGAAGAAGATATTGTCAGCGTCAGAGAAGCACAGGCATTTAATCGTGTACAGATGAACATCGCAGAATTTGACATCCTCAACGCTGCCAATCGTGATGCTAACGTCGAGGCTGTGGCAATTACTTCGGCCTTTTTGCCGTCGATTGATTTTCTCAACACATTAGCAACAGCAGGTGTATTGGCCTATGGTGGCTATCTGGCGGTAACAGGAGCTGCAACAGTTGGTGTAGTGACATCCTTTTTACTTTATGTCCAGCAGTTCTTTCGTCCTATCCAAATTCTCAGCCAGTTTTACACCCAAGCTCAATCTGCCTTCGCCGGATTAGAGCGCATCTTTCTATTGCTAGATGAACCCTCACAACTCAATGATGCACCCAATGCGATAGAAATGCCGCCCATTCAGGGTGAGGTGACATTCGAGAATGTCAAGTTTGGCTACAACCCAGATCAATTGGTTCTCAAAGGAGTGAATTTACACGCCTATCCAGGACAGATGGTTGCCTTAGTCGGGCAGACTGGTTCGGGAAAAAGTACAATTATTAACTTGATCTTGCGCTTCTACGATGTATCTGGCGGTGCAGTGAAAATTGATGATATTGATGTGCGTAGCGTTACTCAAGCAAGTCTGCGCCGTCAAATTGGCATTGTTCTACAAGACAATATTTTGTTCAGTGGCACCGTCGCCGAAAACATTGCCTTTGGCGCTTCTTATTCTACCCAAGCTGATATCGAAGCGGCTGCACAGTTGGCAAATGTGCATGAATTTATTACCTCACTGCCACAGGGCTATACAACTCAATTGGGTGAACGAGGCGCACCTCTGAGTCAGGGACAGCGACAACTGATCAGTATTGCTCGTGCAGTGTTGATTAACCCCCGAATTCTGATTCTCGATGAAGCGACTAGCAGCATCGATACTCGCACAGAAGCGCTAGTACAAATTGCGATCGCTCGCTTGCTGCAAGGTCGTACCAGCTTCGTGATTGCTCACCGCCTCAGTACAGTTACCCAGGCAGATCAGGTGTTAGTAATTCAGCAGGGACAAATTATCGAGCAGGGTACTCACACTGAACTCATCAAGCAGCAGGGTGACTATGCGAACCTCTATGCCCTTCAACTCGGTTCAGCAAACAGAATATAAGTATTGCTTCGATCTGTCGTAGGGGTTTAGCATTGCTCATACGTGTCAACTTAAGCTCAAACACTCAATTTATCCTGGTTTTAGATCCCCCAACCCCCTTAAAAAGGGGGCAAAAGACTCTAGTTCCCCCTTTTTTAAGGGGGGTTAGGGGGGATCTAAATCTAGGTGGTACATCGAAAAATTTTGAAATGCTTATCAGACTACGCTTTCATGTTAAGTTGACACCAATGAGCATTGCTAAACCCTTACAAGGGATATCTATTTACTGCGTAAAGCCGGGTAAGTTATTTTTTGCAGGTTGATACAAGTAAGGAACGCAAATTTAATAACGTGCAATTCTTATTTAACTTGGAATGGTGCGTTACGCTCCGCTAACACACCCTACTTTTGCACTTTATTTAATCCACATTCCTAAGATGCAGCGTCTCTCATGTAGAGACGGCGATTTATCGCGTCTCTCATGTAGAGACGGCGATTTATCGCGTCTCCACAGAGAATGTACTCAATTGCAAGATTAAGTTACAAAAAGTAAAATATATATAGACATAGTTCAAATTTACCAATTGTCCGCAAAGGAATGAAGCTACCTAACCTCGATTCGGAAACCATCGATCGCATCATCGAAATGGCATGGGAAGATAGAACAACTTTTGATGCTATTGAGGCTCAGTTTGGGCTGCTTGAGAAACAGGTAATTGCTTTAATGAGGCGACAAATGAAGGAATCCAGTTTTCAGATGTGGCGAGAGCGAGTCACCAAACGCAAGACAAAGCATTTATATAAGCGAGAATTTATTGCAGGTAAGTTTAAATCGTCCAATCAAAAAACGTAAAATTGGATGAGAACACATTGCTATACAGTACGCATACCAAGGAGTTGAGGCGATCGCCACGTTTGAGCATTCCTGACTTTATTAAATACTTTCAAAAATATCATAATTGTGGAAAATAATAAGGTAAGTCGAGTATCACAAGACTCACTTAATTTCCTCATTTCCTCTAGGCTAATATGACTCATCCTTTCCTTGAACGTCTGCGTAGTCCAGATAGCCCAGTCCTCGTTTTCGACGGGGCGATGGGAACCAGCCTCCAAACTCAAAACCTCACCGCTGAAGACTTCGGTGGCGCACAGTATGAAGGTTGTAACGAATACCTAGTCCACACAAAACCCGAAGCTGTCGCTAAGGTTCACCGAGACTTTCTCGCGGCTGGGGCTGATGTCATTGAAACTGATACCTTTGGCAGTGCGTCCATTGTGCTGGCAGAATATGATTTGGCAGACCAAGCCTACTACCTCACCAAAACAGCCGCAGAATTGGCGAAGCGTGTCGCTGCGGAATTTTCCACGCCAGAAAAACCCCGGTTTGTCGCTGGTTCTATCGGTCCCACAACCAAACTACCCACCTTAGGACATATTGACTTTGACACCATGAAAGCTACTTTTGCCGAACAAGCAGAAGCGCTGTGGGATGGTGGTGTGGATTTATTTCTAGTGGAAACTTGTCAAGATGTGCTGCAAATTAAAGCGGCGCTAAATGCAATTGAAGAAGTTTTTGCTAAAAAAGGCGATCGCCGTCCGTTGATGGTGTCTGTGACAATGGAAAGCATGGGCACAATGTTGGTAGGTTCAGAAATCAGCGCTGTGCTGACAATTTTGGCACCTTATCCCATAGACATTCTCGGTCTGAACTGTGCCACAGGCCCAGACTTGATGAAACCACATATCAAGTATTTGGCTGAACATTCACCTTTCATTGTTTCCTGTATTCCCAACGCGGGTTTACCTGAGAACGTTGGCGGTCAAGCGCACTACCGCCTGACACCGTTGGAATTACGGATGGCGCTGATGCATTTTGTTGAAGATTTGGGTGTCCAAGTGATTGGGGGTTGCTGTGGGACTCGTCCAGAACACATTCAACAATTGGCAGAAATTGCCAAAGACCTAAAGCCAAAAGTTAGACAGCCTAGTTTAGAACCAGCAGCAGCATCAATTTACACCACTCAGCTCTACGACCAAGACAACTCTTTCTTGATTGTCGGCGAACGTCTCAATGCTAGTGGTTCCAAGAAGTGCCGCGATTTGCTGAATGCAGAAGATTGGGATGGACTCGTTTCAATGGCAAAGGCGCAGGTAAAAGAAGGCGCACACATTCTTGATGTCAACGTCGATTATGTCGGACGTGATGGTGTGCGGGATATGCACGAATTAATTTCGCGCATCGTCAATAATGTGACATTGCCCTTAATGCTTGACTCCACCGAATGGGAAAAGATGGAGGCGGGTTTAAAAGTTGCCGGTGGTAAGTGCTTGCTGAACTCCACTAACTACGAAGACGGAGAACCCCGTTTTTTGAAAGTGTTGGAATTGGCGAAAAAGTACGGAGCAGGTGTAATCATTGGTACTATCGATGAAGATGGGATGGCGCGGACAGCAGACAAAAAGTTTGCGATCGCTCAACGTGCTTACCGTCAAGCTGTAGAATATGGCCTACCTCCTACAGAAATATTCTTTGATACCCTAGCGTTACCAATTTCCACTGGGATTGAAGAAGACCGAGAAAACGGTAAAGCCACAATTGAATCCATTCGGCGAATTCGTGAAGAATTACCTGGAAGTCATGTAATTTTGGGTGTTTCCAATATTTCCTTTGGTTTGAATCCAGCGTCGCGCATGGTATTAAACTCAGTGTTTCTGCACGAGGCGACGACGGCGGGAATGGATGCAGCCATTGTCAGTGCTAACAAAATTTTACCACTGTCTAAAATTGAAGAACGCCATCAAGAAATCTGTCGCCAACTGATTTATGACGATCGCAAGTTTGATGGTAACATTTGCGTTTATGATCCCTTGGCAGAGCTTACCACAGCCTTTGCTGGGGTGACGACAAAACGCGATCGCTCCTTAGATGAAAGTCTCCCCATTCCAGAACGTCTCAAGCGCCACATCATCGACGGCGAACGCATTGGCTTAGAAGAACATTTGAAAAAAGCCCTAGAACAACATCCCCCCTTGCAAATTATCAACACCTTCTTGCTAGATGGCATGAAAGTTGTCGGGGAATTATTCGGTTCTGGACAAATGCAATTACCCTTCGTCTTGCAATCTGCGGAAACCATGAAGGCGGCTGTGGCGTATTTAGAACCGTTCATGGAAAAATCTGAATCTGGCAACAATGCCAAGGGAACCTTTATCATTGCCACAGTCAAAGGCGATGTCCACGACATTGGTAAAAACTTGGTGGATATCATTTTATCCAACAACGGCTACAAAGTGATTAATCTGGGAATTAAGCAGCCAGTAGAAAACATCATCAACGCTTACGAACAGCACAAAGCTGATTGTATTGCCATGAGTGGTTTGCTGGTGAAATCCACCGCCTTCATGAAAGAGAATTTGGAGATATTCAACGAAAAGGGAATTAGCGTACCCGTGATTTTAGGTGGTGCGGCGCTGACTCCCAAGTTTGTCCATGAAGATTGCCAAAAAACCTACAACGGTAAAGTAGTTTATGGCAAAGATGCCTTTTCTGACTTGCACTTCATGGATAAATTAATGCCAGCAAAAACTGCTGGTAACTGGGATGATTTGCAGGGCTTTTTGGATGAATTTGCCGAAACTGCTGAAGTTTCTACAAATGGTCATAAAGAACCAAAAGCTAAAATTGCTAAGAAAACATCTGCTGAACTAAAAGAAGTAGATACAAAACATTCTGATGCTGTGGCGATAGATATTGAACGCCCGACACCGCCTTTCTGGGGAACGCAGTTGTTGCATCCTAATGATATTCCCATTGAGGAAATATTCTGGCACTTGGATTTACAAGCTTTGATTGCTGGACAGTGGCAATTCCGCAAACCAAAGGAGCAATCTAAGGAAGAATATCAGGCTTTCTTAGCTGAGAAAGTTTACCCAGTTTTAGAAACTTGGAAACAGCGGATTATAGAGGAGAATCTGTTGCATCCCCAGGTGATTTATGGGTATTTCCCTTGTCAATCTGAGGGAAATTCTGTACACATATATAACTCAGAAAACCAATCACAGCAGGTTGCAACTTTCGAGTTTCCCAGACAAAAGTCATCGAGGCGACTGTGCATCGCAGATTTCTTTGCACCGAAGGAGTCGGGAATTATTGATGTGTTCCCGATGCAAGCGGTAACTGTCGGAGAGATTGCAACAGAGTTCGCCCAAAAGCTGTTTGCTAATAATCAATACACTGATTATCTGTATTTTCACGGCATGGCGGTACAAGTGGCGGAGGCTGTGGCTGAATGGACACACGCCAGAATTCGCCGGGAGTTAGGTTTTGCTGCTGACGAACCGGATAATATTCGGAATATCTTAGCACAGCGCTATCGTGGCTCACGCTATAGTTTTGGGTATCCGGCTTGCCCGAATATTCAGGATCAGTACAAGCAACTGGAGTTATTACAGACTGACAGGATTAACTTGTATATGGATGAAAGTGAACAACTTTATCCAGAACAGTCTACTACTGCCATTATTACTTACCACCCAGTAGCAAAATACTTCAGCGCTTAATCTATATCCTCTCTCTTTTTGGTTTTATCGGGTGGGTTAGGCTTACCTAACTCACTCTATTTAATTTCAGAAGTTGTTTATCCCATATTCAGCGAAGATAAATTTGGCGTTGCATAGCTGCGGGATGATTTTTCTCACGCAGAGGAGCCAGTGCGTTGGGCGGCTCTGCCGACTTGAAGCACCTGGCGTCGCGCAGAGACGCAGAGAGGATAAGGAGTTTTAGATTTCAATACATAACATTTCATCCCTTGATTCAGCAAAGATAAATTTAATTTCCTGATATTTTTAGAGTTAGCTTGAAGTAACAAATAATCAGAAGGTGTCTGAATTATTGTTTTAATATATTTGCAGCTTATGAAAAAAGTTACTGTTTATCGATACCGGATTTATGGACTAATTGGGTTAATATCCTTAACCGTCGTATTAAGTACAAATACATCTGCCCTAACACAGTTAGCAAGCGATGCCCCAATTGGGCAAACTCCCATCCCTGCTTCTAATTTGATTTGGCCGACTCAAGGGTTTATTTCTCAAGGCTTCCGCAAATATCAACATGAAGGAATTGATATTGCCGGGGCATCTGGGACTCCTATTGTTGCTGCTGCATCCGGTATAGTTGTAAAAGCAGGTTGGGATGATTGGGGATTAGGCAATGCTTTAACTATTAAACATCTCGACGGTAGTATAACTGTTTATGGTCACAATCGCCGTTTATTGGTGAGCAAGGGTCAACAAGTCGTTCGAGGTCAAATTATTGCCGAGATGGGATCTACAGGCAATAGTACAGCACCTCATCTACATTTTGAAATTCATCCAAATGGGCAAATAGCAGTTGATCCCCTTCGTGTGTTGGCAGCCTCAACTGCAAGTGTCACCTCTGCTTCTAGAGTTCAGCAAAGTAACCCAAACCACCTAGTTTCAACACCTCCGGTAGCAAAGCAAGTTTTACCTTCACAGCCAATTTCAATAGGTTTTATACCTGTAAGCACTGATATAAAATGCAATGGAGCGATCGTCATTGAAGGCGAGAATGCAAACATTCGTGTAAAAGTCTGCAAAGAAAATGGCCGATTATTTTATATTGGGCAGTTGAAGCAAGACGCAAGTAAGCCGATAAAGATGCCAGCTTTGAATATTGGCAAAGGCAGATATCGAGCCGATAATGGTAGTTTTTCTTATTTAATCACTACTGAAAGCGTGGAAGTGTGGCGAAGTGGCAGTCAGATTCGTTCTGACAGTTTTTATACTTTTACAAAATCACCTTGAAGAAGAAGTCAGAATTCATGAGCGGTTTAGAAGTCAATACGGTTTGGTTAAGCTACATAGCTCTTAAAGATCCCCCTTAATCCACGCCAGTCGCTCATGGGGGAAACCCCCAAGACCGCGCTGGCTCCACTTAAAAAGGGGGAAATAGAGCCATTTTTAGCCCCCCTTTTTAAGGGGGTTGGGGGGATTTAGTCTTATCTAAACCGTATTGGTTTAGAAGTATAGTTACACTGTGACAAAAAATCATCAAAGAAAATCTCTATTGTTTCTTCAAAACTCTCAGCAACTTGCGCCTTGAGGTTTTTGTATTTCGCGCAGTCTGTAGCAGCTTCCGCCTTCCTTGTAAGAGCTTCCGCCTTGACGTTTCCGTGTTTCGCGCAGTCTGTAGCAGCTTCCGCTTTCCCTGTAAGAGCTTCCGCTTTAACGTTTCCGTGTTTCGCGCAGCCTGTAGCAGCTTCCGCTTTAACGTTTCCGTGTATCGCGCAACTTGTAGCAGCTTCCGCTTTAACGTTTCCGTGTATCGCGCAACTTGTAGCAGCTTCCGCTTTAACACCAGCTTTGTAATTTACCCCAGTTTTGCACTTTATTTAATCTGCATTCCTTATTCATCCGCCAGTACTTTGGCAAGCTCAGTAACTATCGTACAGAATTTATTCTGAATTCTGACTCTTGAATTCTGTTTCGATAAAGTACCCACATACTGAGCGATCGCAAAAATCTAAAATTTCATAATCCGCAACATGGATTATATACTACTGGATCATGAGATGAAAAAATTGATCCGCGAGAGCTAAATACAGCATTCTCGTTTCGCCAGGGACGCACGAGGAAATCAGTGAAAGTTTTAGTTGTAGGTAATGGGGGGCGCGAACACGCTCTGGCATGGAAACTGTTGCAATCTAAGCAAATTGAGCAAGTTGTCTGTGTACCAGGGAATGGGGGCACAGCAAGTATGGAACGTTGCCAAAACTTGCCTCTAGCAGTAGATGATTTTGAGGGGATGAGCCAATATGCTCTAGAACATGGCATAAATTTGGTAATAGTTGGGCCAGAAGTCCCGTTAGCAAAGGGAATTACAGATTACCTCCAAGACAAAGGACTGATGGTATTTGGCCCAGTTAGAGCCGGAGCGCAAATTGAAGCGAGTAAAGCTTGGGCAAAAGCTCTGATGCAAGAAGCAGGGATTCCCACGGCACAATCTGCGGTATTTACGGAGGCAGCAGCAGCAAAATCTTATATAAGAGCTACGGGAGCGCCAATTGTTGTCAAAGCTGATGGCTTGGCGGCTGGTAAGGGTGTAACGGTGGCTGAAACAGTTGAACAGGCAGAGAGTGCCGTTGATGCAATCTTTCAGGGACAGTTTGGTAGTGCTGGTGAATTTGTCGTCATTGAAGAATGTTTAATTGGGCAAGAGGTGTCAATTTTAGCGTTGACGGATGGGTTAACAATTCGATCTTTGCTGCCCGCTCAAGACCATAAGCGGATTGGTGACGGCGATATGGGGGAAAATACTGGTGGGATGGGAGCATACAGCCCAGCACCTATTGCTACGCCAGAGTTAATGGCACGTATTCAAACAGAAGTATTAGAAAGAGCGATCGCAACTTTAAAATCTAAAGGCATTGACTACCGTGGTGTGTTGTATGCTGGGTTGATGATTGCACCCGATGGCGAATTCAAGGTTTTGGAATTTAATTGTCGTTTTGGCGATCCAGAAACCCAGGTGATTTTGCCACTCTTAGATACACCCTTAGAAGAGTTACTTCTAGCTTGCGTACAACAGCGATTAAGTGAATTGCCGCCCATTGCTTGGAAAGCAGGAGCATCTGCCACTGTCGTTGCAACTTCAGGTGGTTATCCAGGAGAATATCAGAAAGGCCACATAATTACTGGTATTGGAGAAGCAGAAAAAGCTGGAGCAACTGTATTCCATGCAGGTACGAAGTTGAACCAGCAACAAGAAGTGGTGACAGATGGGGGACGGGTGTTAAATGTGACTGGAATCGGAGAAAATTTTGAGCAAGCGATCGCTCAAGCCTATGCAGGGATCAAATATATTCAATTTGAGGGAATATACTATCGTAAAGACATCGGTCATCGAGTGCTTAGTTAGTAGTTTGCTGCCTTATCGATGGGATTTTATTTCAATGTTAATAGTGAGTTAATTACAATTTACAAAGCTCCTCAAAAGGGAAAAGGTCAGAAATTGCTGGAGAAGGGGTTTGAGCCAGTCGATTTTCCCTACAATCCTCCCTACGTCGATGGAAATTGCTACTTTGCTGGGCCAGACGATAGAAGCATTGCTGAAGAGTTTAATCAAAGCTACAAAGAGGGGATTCTTGAAGTTTCAATCAATCAGGCAACTTACAACCATTATTTCAAGCCGCTTGAGTATCGCTATGATGAGAAAGACAGTCGTGACCGGATTGAGGTGGTTGTTCCCCAGAGCTTGTTTGCAATCCTCAACCAATTTCCACGAGTCCTCAAGCCACAGTGAACATCATGGATAGTAAAAGTTGGGATCAAGTTAAGTCTAAGTACAAGCTGGGTCAGTTTGTGCAAGGTAAAGTTGAGTATCATGCACCCTTCGGGGTTTTTGTAGATATTGGTGAATCCTCGGTGAAAGGCTTGATTAAGATACCCGACTTTTTGGATGAGGGGGAGATGACTCAACAGATGTATCCTGAAATCGGTATGACCATAGGATCTGTTGTGGTTGGATACAACGAGAGCAATTGCCGTGAGGTGTATCTCAATGCAAAGCCCAGTCTACTGCATAAAGCTCTTGTACCTCTGAAAAATCGTGCTTTGACTGTTTAAGATCACTACCTACCTGGCGCAAGCAGTTCTGCGGTTTTCCTTTCCCTCTTCTCCCCTAACATACATATTTGTCAAATTAACTGTTAATTTTTAAGTTGTTGGGGCTTATAACAAAGATTACTAACAACTTTATTTAAGATGCTAAGTTTGTTAAAAACAATTCGAGATGCGATCGCTAGTTGGTGGTCTGAATTCACCCTCCAGACCAAACTGTTGGCTGTGGCCACAATGGTAGTTTCCTTGGTGATGAGTGGTCTGACCTTCTGGGCTGTGAATACAATACAGCAGGATGCGCGGATAAATGACACCCGCTTCGGTCGTGACTTGGGGCTGCTGCTTGCTGCCAATGTTGCCCCCTTAGTTGCTGAGAATAATCTGACTGAGGTTGCCCAATTTTCCCAACGCTTCTACAGCAGCACCTCTAGTGTGCGTTATATGCTCTACGCCAATGAAACCGGGGAAATCTTTTTTGGCATTCCCTTTTGGGAAGCGGAGGTAAAAAACTCCCTCACCATTAAACGGCGGATACAACTGCCAGAAGATTACCCTAGTGATGGGGTAAAGCCGATGGTACGGCAACATACAACCCCAGATGGCATAGTTACCGATGTATTTATTCCCCTGATTGCCGATAAAAAATACTTAGGTGTATTAGCGATCGGGATCAACCCCAATCAGACTGCTGTCATCTCCACGAATTTTACCCGCGATGTCACCATTGCCGTTTTTATCACAATTTGGGTAATGGTGATTTTGGCAGGAGTGATCAACGCCTTGACCATCACTAAGCCGATTAAAGAGCTACTCGTAGGGGTGAAGCAAATTGCAACCGGGAATTTCAAGCAGCGGATTGATTTACCATTGGGGGGCGAACTGGGGGAGTTAATTTTAAGCTTTAACGAAATGGGAGAGCGATTAGAGCGTTATGAAGAGCAAAATATTGAGGAACTGACCGCAGAAAAAGCCAAGCTAGAAACCCTAGTTTCCACGATCGCCGATGGTGCTGTGTTGATTGATAACAATATGCAAGTGATATTAGTCAACCCCACAGCAGAGCGAATTTTTGGCTGGGAAGCTGCTGATGTGGTAGGACACAATCTATTGCATCACTTGCCCCCATCGGTACAAATGGAAATCGCTGATCCATTGCATGAAATGGCAGCAGGTGAATGCGAAAGTGCCGAATTCCGAATTTTTATTAACCAACCCATCCCACGAACAATCCGCATCCTCTTGACTACAGTACTCAACCTGCAAAGGGAAAGTATCAAAGGTATTGCGATTACTATCCAAGATATAACCCGCGAGGTAGAATTAAACGATGCAAAAAGTCAATTTATCAGCAACGTTTCTCACGAACTGCGAACGCCTCTATTTAACATCAAAACCTATATTGAAACCCTGCACGACTATGGCGAAGAGTTAGGTTTACAAGAACGGCAAGAATTTCTGCAAACTGTGAATAATGAAACCGATCGCTTAACCCGCCTAGTTAACGATGTTTTAGATTTGTCAAAACTCGAATCTGGTCGCCGCTACAGCTTCGATGGAGTAGATTTAGCCCAAGCGATCGAGCAAACATTGCGTACTTATCAACTCAATGCTAGAGATAAAGGTGTTGAACTTGTTCAGGAAGTTGCTGCTAATTTGCCCCTGGTAATGGGTAATTATGATCTATTAGTACAAGTCTTTGGCAACCTGATTGGTAATGCCCTTAAATTCACAAAAGCTGGTGGTAAAGTGGCAATCCGCGCCTACCAACTAGATTTCAAACCCAGTCACACCCAATCTTCTCCAGTGCGGATTGAAATTTCCGATACTGGAATTGGCATCGCTACAGAAGACCAACACTCAATTTTTGAACGCTTCTTCCGCGTAGAAAACCGAGTTCACACCCTAGAAGGCACGGGTTTAGGTTTATCTATTGTCAGAAATATCATCGACAGACATCGTAGTAAAGTCCATCTAGTGAGTGAAGTCGGCATTGGTACTACTTTTTGGTTCGACTTAACCGCCTTTGAGGAAAAAACACCACCGATACAAGTTGAACCTGTTGCGGAAGCATCCAAAATCACCACAGCTTGAAAGTTAGGAATTGGGGATTGTTTGTTATTTTTGACCATTCCCTATTCTTCAAAAAATACAAATCAAGACCTTAATATAACGAACAACAAACAGACTAATAATAAACCTAATAGCAACAGTAAAGCCTGATTGCGTTTTACCCAAGTTTTCACAGTTACCATAAAACTGTTAGTGTAACGCTGCTGTTGCAACTCTAACTTTGACTCTTCAATATTTTGGTAGAGGGTACAGTTTTTGGCGTAGGGACGCTGGGGAAAATTGCAAGTATCATCAGCGTGATAGGTGCAGGTGTCGCACAGATAATCATCCCCAGTGGCGCGGTGCAATGGAATACCGGGATGACCGTAAGCTTTGAGTGTTGTCCGGCAATAGGGACAATTAATAGCTTGACTATCAACGAGTTGATGGCAGCGGGGACAAGATACAGTAGCCAAAACCTTTAGCGCAAATAGGTAAACACTTTGATTCTAGCTATTTACAGGGGTAATGGAGAAATACATACATAGCCTGTTAATTTTGAAGTATGCCTAGCTCTCAGAATTAGTTATTGTATCAGCAGAAGTACTAATTTTATAGTGATTTTTTACATTTTTCTAGGTTATTTATATCACTCAAAATAATTAAGGGTATGCCATAATCTAATAAATATTAGGTTTTGTCTCAAGTCCAAGAATTATATAGAGGTATAAAAATATTGCCTTTTAATCCTGAGCAGTGCCGTAACGAAAGCGAAGTTGAAAGCAAACTCATAGTGCAATATTTGCTACCGCAGCTAGGTTATACTCCTGACACCTGGCATCAAGAAGTTGCCGTTGGTAGCATCCGTTTAGATTTCTTAGCATTTGCCACACAAGTGATTCCCTTTGTCTTAAATGCCAATTCACCGCTGAGTGTCATCATGGAGGCAAAGCATCCCAAACAAAACTTAAATAATCATGTCCCTCGACTCAGGCATTATTTAACCAGTTTGAATATGCGATATGGATTGCTGACTAATGGCAAAGAGATTAGAATTTATCAAAAATCGCAATATGATATTCAGCTATTATTTCAATGTTCTGGGAAGGAAGTTGAGATCAAGTTAGATGAAATTAAAGGTTTAATTGGTAGAGAGAGTCTAAAAAAAGGACAGTTAGTAGATAAACCAGAAGTTCAAATAAGTGAAAATAATTTAAAGTTTGAAACAAAGAGGGAACATTCCATGAAGACAATTGCAATCTACCATCATAAAGGCGGCGTAGGGAAAACCACAGTTGCTATAAATTTAGCAGCTGCATTAAGTAAGAAAGGAAAAAAAGTTCTTCTGATTGATATAGATGCTCAAGCAAATACAACTTTTGCTACAGGATTGATTAAATTTCAATTTGAGGAAGATGATGATTTAAAAGACTGCAATGTTTATCATTTATTAGAAAAAAACGACATTAAGTTTATCCCAGATATTGTTTGCAAATCTAAGTTTTTTAACAATCCAGAAATTGATGTTATCCCTTCACATATTACCTTGATTGCATTGCAACAAAATCTTGTCCAATCTGGGCCAAGTCGATTCAGACTGGCTAAAAAACTAGAAAAAGTAAAAAATGAATATGATATTGTAATTATCGACACGCCTCCATCGTTAGATGTGTATGCACAAGCTGCCTTAACTGCTGCTGATTACCTAATAATTCCTTCAGACTTAAAGCCATTTTCCAACCAAGGATTACCTAGTGTTAAAAACTTTATTCAACAAGAAATTAATGAAAATAAAGAAGGTCTAGGAAAGCCACCCCTTACTATTATGGGTGTTCTTCCATCTAAAATCTCTACTAATGCTCAGTATCTCAAATACACATTTGCCAAACATAAAAGTGTAATTAGTGATCGTTATAATATGCCAATAATGGATAGTCTTATCTCAGAAAGAACAGCTTTATCTGCTTGCATTAATAAAACTATATTAGTGGGAAATATGGAAATACCTGATCCTAAATCTATTCTTGATTTTGCGCTTAATGAACCTTCTGCAAATCAAGCTGCGGCTGAGTTTGAATTTCTAGCTATAGAAGTTTTAAGTAAAATGGGGATGCAATAATGATTAAGTTTTTTATGGTAGATGTTGAAAGTGTTACTTCTAATGTTCCTCGTTCAAACTTTCAAGAGGCTGATTTAGAAATTCTTGCTGACCTGATACTAGAATCTGGAGGCATTTTAAAACCATTAGTCTTAAAAAAGACTGGCTTTGAACAATATGAGGTAGTTGATGGGCATTTCGAGTACTATTCTGCTGTAAGAGCTAGAGAAAAAAACTTTAGTGAAGGTGACATGATTAGCGCTTTAATTATATCTTCTGAAAATGAGGATGTAGCATTAAAACAAATAGCATCTCTCAAAGGAATTGATTCTTCTGGGAAACCAGAAGTTCAAACTCCAATTAAAACAAATCATTCAGAATCGATTTCAAAAAATAATGATTTTAATTTGTTGGAAAAGCAAATTAATGATTTAAGGTCAGAACTGGCACAAGAGAGACAACAAAGACAGAAAGTATACGATACTCTCAAGTTGATTGAAAGTCAGATACCCAAACAGATTACACCATTAGATGTATTTAATAGTCTAAGTTTACTAGAACTTACTTTCAGATTAAGAACTGCTGGTTTTACTGATAAAAAAGCTGTTAAAGTTGCTGAAAGTGTGGAAAAAGAACGTACAAATAAAAAGTTTGAATCTTTGAAAGATGTATTGGCAAGAGTAAAAATTGCCAATGGTAAAAAACAGATTAAAGGTATAAGTGGCGATAAAATGGTAGACATTGTTGATAGCTGGTCACGGATATTGTTTATTTAAAATTTAGTTACATCTGATTTGTAAGAAAGAATAATTCGGGCTTAATATGGATAGTCTGGAAACTAAAATTGTAGAAATCTTAAAACGTGGTACTCCCATAAGAGCAGTAAAAATTGCTGACATGCTGGGAGTTGAAAAACGGGAAGTCAACCATTATCTATATTCTTCCTTAAAGAATATGGTTGTCCAAGATAGTGAGTATAAATGGTCATTAAAGACAAATGAAATAGGTAATAATCAGCGTATCCCAACTCAACCACGAACACCTCAAAACCAATCATCAAAACCTGTAACGCAAAATAACGTATATAGTTTTACTAAAAAAGATATTCAACAAGATACTCCGATTCAACCACCAATTTCTCCAACTCCCTTTTCACAACCTGCAAAGCAAACTAATCCCTATGAAGTTGTCAGGAGAGAACTTGCTAAAGTATCTTCTGAGGAAAAGGTAAAAATTTTAGAAAATGCTTTTAGACAAGATAGATTTACAGAACTAGAAGATGAACAGATAAATGCTCTCCAATTAATTTTAGAAGAGGCTAGGCGGGAGGTAAATATAGCTAATAGGGCTTATACACAAGGGAAACTAAGCTTTTGGAAAACTAACTCTTTAGCGATCGCAATTTTATCTATAGCCTTAACTCTTGGTGCATTCTTCATGATTAGTCAACTGAGATCCAACTCAATTTACCAACCTACTCCAACTATTCCACAAAATAGGTAGATTCGCCAACCTCTTTGCAGTCTTTCTTTGCGCCTCTGCGCCTTTGCGTGAGACATTTTCACATTAACCCCGCGCCTGTCGCAGTGCATTAAACGCCTTACCTCGCAACCCAACTGGTAACAGCGATAATCCTAAACCAGTCCAAGCTTTAGCAGTTGAAAAAGACTGTCCCGCCAAAACAAGCTCCCTACCTTTTTGCGTTTCACCCTTTTCAATTAAACGCAAACCTAATAATAATTGCGTTTCAGTTAGACGATTTTTTCTGATTGTCTCTATTTTTTCAGACTCAAACTTATAACTTTCTAAATACTGGATTTTATCAAATAAATAAGGAATGGCTCGATTGATACCTTGCTGCTCTGCATGGGAACGATATTCCATCAATAATTCTGGTAAGTAATAGCCCTTCTTTTCAGCCAAAGCTAGACGCACAAATAAATCATTATCCTCACAATTTTGCATATTTGGCTGCATATATCCTAATTCTTGCAATGTTTTACGGCGAAATAATGTCGCCCCAACTTGAAAGCTTTGCTGAACAAATACAACTTCCAACAAATTATCTACAACACCTGTGGATAAATTATTCCTACCCCAGCGATGAGAATTTTCTTGAGTTTTTGCCTCATCCCGCACATTATCAATATCAATTATCCAGTGGTCTGTACCAACAAAATCAATGCTAGAATCTTGAGTAAGAATAGCTGCGGTATTTGCGAGAAAATCAGGTGTTAGCCGATCATCATCATCAAATTTAATAAAATATTCACCACTGGCAGCATCAAAGCCCGATCGCATATTATTACTTTTACCAATATTTTGCAGATGACGGATATATTTAATCCGCTGGTCTGTGTACTGTGATATTAACTCAGATGTGCGATCGCTAGAGCCGTCATCACAGATAATTAGCTCAAAGTCTTGCTCAGACTGATTGAGTACACTGTCAATGGCATAAGGCAGTAGATGAACACGATTAAAAGTAGGAATACAAACAGTAATTTTGGACATACTATATACTAATAACTAGTGAATATTGAAAACATTAAACTTATATTAACTATAAGATTATATATATGAGTAAGGTGAAGAATTTCCACCTTACTGCTAAAGTTAGGATAAAATTCTTTGAAGTTTTTTACGAGATTTTTGAAGTAAACGATTCATTTGTGACATTATACTAGGGAGTTTTAACTGTTTTGGTTTTCGTTCTGGTTCTTTAAGAAATCGATAGTATAAAAATTCATCTCTATAATCAATATTGACATCTTCCCCTTGACATAAACGAGCAAAATCACGAGCAGAATAGCTCATATAGTGAATGCGATGAATGGGTTTTAAGCCATCTTGATTGTAAAGAACATTATTAATATTCACAAAGGGGTCTGCATTGGCACAGTTGCCTGTTCTATCTTCAAGATTGGGGCTGAGTGTAAAGTTAAATATAGAGGGATCACCGAATAAAGTTACATAACTGAATAAACCAGAACTAGACCACCATGAATTTTTCCGAATCCATTCAAATTTGCCTTGTTCAATCCATTGCTCTTTGAGAATATCTAAATCTTTGCCACCAAAAAGTAACCGTTTAGAACCAAAAAAGCTATCACAATGGATTTTAGGACGCAAATCAGCCTCCGTTAGCTGCGTTATACTCTCAATGACATCAAGATTTAGTTGTGTTTTTTCTCTAGGTTTAATATGTTCCCAATCATTAAATACTAGATCATAAATATCCAGCTTTTCAAATATGTCATCAATTGGTTTCATGGCTAAACTATCAGCATCATAAAACACAAATCTGTCAAACTCGCCATTAAAAGCAGCAAATTTTCTATGTACAAAGCCTTTATACCATGCTGGACGAGTTAATTTAGATTCATTTGCCCTTGGATGAGTATCCCAAAGCTGATTCACAAAATTATCCCAGCGATGAATTGCTTCCCAATCTTCAAAAAGCGTGACATTTTTTCTAGACTTTAATTCTTGCTTAACCAGGTCTAATTGCTGATTATAAGGAATCACATAAACAGGAATATCTTCTCCAACATTGACTTCAATACTGTTTAGCAAAGCTACTAATTGATCATATACAGCATCATTAGCAAGCGTATAAATACCAAATGATTTCATCTAGCTAAATCCTACTTAACCGAAAGACAATTTAGTGACACTTACATACTGCCTTACATTTCCTTGTAAAAACAACAGCTTGTGCGGAACTATACAGTAAAGTTAACACCGCAGTCACTCAATGGGCAACTAATACCGCTACGCAGAATTTGTAATGACGCTCTCTACGAGACACTGCGCGTAGCTTGCTTCCCCGTAGGAGTACGATAACTCGCTAACGTAATTCATATAACGCAAGCGTTTCAGGTTACTGAGCCCTTCGACAAACTCAGGGTAACACTTGACGTTGGCGCAGCCTCTCGTAGAAAAGTATTAATTTAAAATCGGTGGTTACTCAAGCCATGCTGTACTAGCTTTTTGTTTGCTTTAAACATGACAATTACAACCAAGAATATTTCCATCTTCGCTAAAAATTTCTATTTACTAATTTTATCGAGAACTATCTACATCTTTTCTGTCAAATAAACTCTCATCAAATAATTAGATAATATTTGCTACAACTCTTTCCTAAATACCTGACAATCTTTTCACGTTCCTCTCTTAAATTGCTCATTTGTTTCTGTCCATTTATGATTACCAAGTGTACAGCCTGAAACATCTGAAATACCCACCGCATTGTCGGTTTATTTGTGATTTTATTGACTTGATTTCTAATCCCATCATCAAATGTGGAGCTGTTCTTGAACTGTCAGGACTTCTGTCAGTTTCTTTTCCTGTTGTTTTATTTTCTGCGCCATTTCCTCCACCAGTTTTTTGACGCTGGTTGGAGTTTTTCCCCAATCTTCCGGGGGTATTTGCTCTAAATGACT
>JBBSCU010000053.1:0-24237 GCA_038249935.1 Chroococcales cyanobacterium | reverse complement strand
TTACCACCTACAGAAATAGAAAAGCCTAAACAAAGTAGGCAACTTCAAACGTCAGCAACTACTGAAATTCAATCTTCAAAAACTGAAACCAATATATTCTCTAGTAAGACTGCCCAATTCACAGGAGGAGTAATTGCTTTCGCTATACTTTTTTTAATTAAATTCGGTAGTCGGGGAATTTATAAGTTATTTGATTCTCATCCAAGTCAGCCAGTTGTGACTTCAACACCAACTGAGCTACAAGCAAATAATTCTGAGCAAGTAAATACTGATTCAACGAGTCAACAACCTTCTATTTCCGAGGAAAATATACCTTCAGGTGTTCCATCTGGTTGGAAGAAATTTGAGGGTGGTGGCGCAGAATTATGGTTGCCTCCAAGTTGGGAAGGTGGAGATTTAAGCGAGAAATTAGACGAATTAAGAACAAGTTTGGGAAGTCATAATCCAGACCTTGAGAACTTTGCTCAAATAGTCAAACAAAATCCTTCAGCGATTTC
Source organism: Chroococcales cyanobacterium (assembly GCA_038249935.1). Classification (GTDB taxonomy): domain Bacteria; phylum Cyanobacteriota; class Cyanobacteriia; order Cyanobacteriales; family Nostocaceae; genus Nostoc. The sequence continues at coordinate 23,740 of JBBSCU010000053.1, read as the reverse complement.
CATCTGGGCTTTTGACACTAAGACTGCTAATTCTATTTCCCTTGGTGCCAGGGTTATGGTAATAAATGAGCGAATTTACCCTGGTACTAATTTTAAAAATTTAGTGAATGAATCTATTAACAATGGGTTTATTTTATTAGACATGAAGACATATAAAGTTGAGGATTACTCTGTAGGAAGAATAATACAATTAGGTAAAAATAGCGGACAAATAATATATATAATTAAAGATGGTGGTACTCTTTGGACTGTATTGTTTTCTGCTCGCAAAGATGAATTTGAACAGAATTTACCAATTTTTGAAGCAAGTATTCAAACCTTTTTATTTAAGCGTTAGCTTGTTGTATAAAGCATTGTGTTCTTTGTTCAAGTATAGAAATAATATACAAGCACAGTATCGCTCATGGGAAAAAGCATAGCCTAATATATGTACAATTCTAAAGCGATGTCTACAACAGGCTACGCCTACGTAATCTCTCACACCTCCATCATGAGCAGGAGCAATAGTCAGTAGCAGCTTACCGGCAATCGGCACTACTGAAAGAGTAGATGCGCTCGGTGAATGGTTGCAGATTTTGGAGCTATGCCGGAACTAACTTCCTGGTGAGGCAAAACTTGGGGCTTCGCCGACATACACTCCAAAACCCGATGAAGTTTTAGAGTAGCGTTAGAAATTTCTCAAAAAATTGGGTTAGGAGAAACGTTTCTCCTAAATTCATTTTCATGTGTATACTGTCGCTGTTAGGGCGATAATCTTTCTAAGATTTCAACGTACTCTTATAGATCAGCAATCGGTAAAACTTGCTCTTATATCCGAAGATGAATGGTTACAGGTTTTGGAGCTATGCCGTCACTTGTCCACTAGTGAGGCAAGACTTGGGGCGAGAGCCTTCTACACCATCCGTGGGAGGTTAAGATAATTGCACTTTTGTCAATCAGTCAAAATACTCAAAAAAATCTTGATGATAATGATAATCGTGCGCGGGGAACGGGGAAGGAGGCGAGCGATGCTCGCCTCCTTCCCCGTCTATTTGATTATCATTATCACTAAAGTTTTTGATAGCTGAAATCTAAATTAAAAAAGGATTGTAACGAGAGAATAACTTTGTCAAAAGTGGGCTTAATTCTTAGGTAAATTCAATTATCAAACGAGGTAATGAAAAGTTTGGTTTTTTACCATGCCCAAAGCCCAAAAACGAAATTCTGACCACGTACAACGGCACAATACTCCCACTATAAATAATCAAGCGATCGCTGAACACTTAGAAGCTTTATTAACTCCAGCTATTTTTACGCAACAAAAGTATTATAAGCAGTTAGGATTACGAGATAGAGTTCTCAATTTATCTTTAATGGTAGCAGCAGTTTTAACTCTCTTATGGAGACAAGTTCCAGGGGTACAAGAGTTAACCCGGCTGTTAGGAAGGGAAGATTTGCTTTGGTGTCGTGCGACCAAGGTTGCCCAACAATCTCTATCAGAAAGATTTTTAGTTTTCCCAGCAGAATTATTTGAGAATGTCTTTAAAGATTTATTGCCTAAGTTGCAGCAGAATTGGAAGCAAAGAACTCAACGACCATTACCAGATAGTGTTAAGTTTGCACTCAATAACTTTGAACGGATCTGGATTGCCGATGGCTCGACACTGGAAGCCCTATTTCTAAAGCTTAAAAGCCTAGAAGACTTGAAAACAGGGCAATTAGCAGGTAAGATATGCACAGTTATTGATTTGGTTACTCGTTTACCTGTCGAAGTTTGGTTTCACACTAATCCTGCTGCTTCAGACACTAATTTTGAATCTGCATTACTAAATTTAGTAACTGCTAAGACTTTAATTTTACTCGACAGAGGTTTCTATCATTTCCAGTTTTTACAACAATTGATTAATCAAGAAGTCCATTTTATTACTCGTTTAAAAGCCAAAGCATCTATTAAATACCTAAAGATTTTTAGCTATGACCATTCTCTTAAAGACCGATTGATTCAACTTGGCACTGGTCGTGGTGGCGCGCCAGTACTGACTTTACGTTTAATCGAGATAAAAGTTGGTAAAACTTGCTATTCTTACATTACTTCTGTTCTCGACCCACAGATATTACCACCATATGTTGTAGCAGATTTGTATCGCCGAAGATGGAGAATTGAAGAGGCTTTTTATGTAGTTAAACGTTTATTGGGACTGTCTTATTTGTGGACTGGTTCTATTAATGGTATCAAGCTACAGGTGTGGGCAACTTGGCTCTTTTATGCAGTATTAGTTGACTTAGGCGATGCCGTAGCTGATGAATTAGCTTTGCCATTTGACCGCATTTCTTTGGAGATGATTTTCCGTGGTTTGTACCATTTTAGTGTCGCAAATGAGAAAGGCAAAGCGGATGATCCTGTTAAATACTTTGCTGCTCAAGAAAACCAAGACTTAGGCGTTGTTAAAAGTATCCGAAAACCTCTGCCCAAGCTGGATTTATCCCCTTTTCCTGCACCCTCTTGACAAACCCGCAATTTCCTTAACCTGTCAAGGATGCTTCTACACTCCTTTCACCCGCTCTCCGTTTTGAAAGTAGCGTCAAAAATTTCTCAAATATTTGGTTTAGGAAAAACGTTTCTCCTAAATTCATTTCTATGTGTATCCTGTCGCCCCTCTCCCTCATTGTTATGGCTTTCTGGCTTTCTGGTTATCTGGTTCTCCAAACTTTTGGGTTAGCGCCTCAACAATAACTGAGGTTACAGTAATCCCTTGCTCTTTGGCTTTAGACATCCAGTAGCGACGTTGGGATATAGGGACTTTGACGCAGAGATTGACCATCTGTTCAAGCTCTGGCTCCGGTTCTGGTAAACCAGATGTCTGGTCTTCTGTATTTCTGGTTTTCTGGCTTTCTGGTTCCGTCTCTCTGGCTTTTTTAATCAAATCACCGTACTTGCTCATTTTAAAATCTCCATAACTTCTTTACCAAGTGCGAGGTAATCAGCCCAAGCTGTTTTTAAACGCGAGTCCTCAACATCCCGAATGGGGACACCAGCCATTGCTGCTTTCTCAAAGCCGACAGTACGCCGGATCATTGCCTGAAATACGGGGATGCCTCCATTCAACAAATCTTGACGTAGTGTTTCACCTTCCTTGCTGGGATAGGGAGGAACAATAGTAAGCAAGCAGCGATAGTTTGCCTCACCCAAATCTTTCACCATTAAGAGCATTGGCTCAAGGCTTACGATGTCTGGCTTTGTAGGCAAGATTAGAAGGTCACAGCCTTTGGCTAATTCCTTTAGATCATCGGAGTCAGGTCTGGCTGGGGTGTCGATGACCACAAATTGAGCATCAGCAATTACCTTTAGGGCTTGGCGTTCGTCCACAGCAGGAAAGGGGAATGATCCGCGTTTTGACCAAGCTAAAGCTGTGCGGTTCTGGTCGCCATCTACAAGAACTGTTTTACCAAGTTCACTAAAGAAAGTTGCAAGATGCACGGCTGTAGTGCTTTTCCCCACCCCTCCCTTGTATCCAGTGATCGTTACAATTTTCTTTTGACTTGACATATTTCTGGTAAACCATAAAGAAGGTTATTTGGTTTTCTGGTTTTCTGGCTTGGACTAAATCATACTCATAAATCTCAACGACAGTCACGTATATCTGTGGCGCACTCTCTCCTATTGGCATTGAGCCGAGATCAGAACGAAACGGGACATATTGTAAAGTTATATTACTCATATTTAGAAAAATGTTGATCTACAGTTGTTTCAGCCTTAAGTGAAGGCTGAAACACCAAGAGAAAATACTAACAAAAGAGTTATGCTCAATGATTAGACTCCTTTGGTGATTAATGTCTATGCCTTTAATATCAAAATTAATAGATGAACTATTTTTAAACTCAATTATAGATCAGCAATAAAGATTATTAGAGAATAACAATTCTATGAATATTGGGATCTGTATGTTATGTCAGACAGAGCAAGAATTAATTGATAAATCTCATATTATTCCTAGACAATTTCACCATTACACGTCCAAAAATTTAGAAAAAAATGCTGATAAAACTAGTAGTACCGTATTTTTATATTCAAAATATGGAAAGTCAAAACAAACTCAAAGTGGGCTTTTCATGGGAGGTATCTTATGCAAAAAATGTGAAAACTTAATAGGTAAATGGGATAAGTATGCACAAGAATTCTTGCTTAGAGATATTAACTCAATATCTAAACTTGAAGCACAAGGAACAAAAATGCAACTAAAATGTGTAAAAGATTTTAATTACAATTCACTAAAATTGTTCTTTATGTCTGTTTTATGGAGGAGCCATATAGCTAGAAACCATTTTTTTGTAAAAAAAAACATTAGAGGATTTGAAGTTAAAGAAGCACAGTTTTTTAAAGAAGTTAATTTAGGAGAACAGTGGGAAATTAAATTGAGAACCATGCTTTTATCAGAAGATCCTGGTACAGAAGATGACTTCTCTGTGATTATTATAAAATATACAGGTAAAGAATCATATATACATCTATTTCCACCAATTAGAGGGAAAGATCCATATAAGGAAACTAATCTTTATAGATTTATTTCTGCTGGATATACTTGGTTTATAAAAGTAGACAAAAGGGTTTTTCCTGACAGAATGAGATCCTTGATATTGAAACCTAATCAGCCTTTTTACTTTATGGAGCAAGAATTTAAAAAAACTTCAGATTTTCAAATTTTCTTAAATTGGGTTAATACCTTACCTGAAAATATTAGTTAATCAACTATAAAATTAAAAAAATAATAACCTGCTGTATAGACAGGGGTGTAGAAATGTAGCCAAGCGCGTACAATTTACCCGCTTTGGCACGGTGATGCCCATAAGAGACGCAACTGAATTGACCAACAAATAGGTACTAACTACCCTTCCAGTACCTATTTAATAGGTACAGTACCTATTTCTTCTGCCAACGCGCATCTGGGCCGCGCCCCAAACATTCGAGCCGCCCCTCAGTCCGCTCAAGGCGCAGAATGCGGCGAATTAAGTCAATACCCACAGTAGGGCATTGTGACTGTAAATCCGAAATTGAAAAATCAAATGGCATATTGCTAATAGCATCAAGCACCATAGCGGTTTTAGCGCCCTTGGCATTTGTCACCAACCCGACTCGCTGCTCAAACTCTCGGTACGCCGACAGCACAATGACTCCAAAAAAATACTCCCACCAAGGCAACAAACTATGATGCCCTTGATGCCAGTTCTGCGACGACTGGTAAAGCGTATCGTAGTAACTTTCCTTCGTCCGCTCGACGATTCGCTCCAAACTAATAAACCGTCCCACTTCGTAACCAGCCTTGTATAGTAACAGTAGCGTCAGTAGACGAGCCATGCGTCCATTGCCGTCACTGAAAGGGTGAATGCACAGAAAATCCAGGACATAGCTTGGTATTAGCAGTAATGGCTCAATTTCATCTGACTGCCATTCGCTGTTGAACCGTTCGTGCAAACTTTCCATTGCGGCGGGTGTAGCATAAGCTGGGACTGGCTGAAATCTCACTCTGACTGTCCCATTTGGATGAATTTCGCTAATTTCGTTGTCTACTGACTTCCAGCGCCCACCTTCTACGACAGCAAACTGATAAAGGTCACGGTGCAGCTGTAACACCACCCCAGGTGTGAAAGGGATGTGGGCATAGCTAGTGTGAATCGTCGTCAGCACATCTCGATAGCCAGCAATTTCTTGTTCCGACCGATCGCGCGGAGTAGTTTTTTCAGCTACTAATTCCTTGATGCGTTCCAGTGGCGCGGTGATGCCTTCTATCCGGTTAGAAGATTCGGTACTCTGAATAATCGCAGCAAGGCGCAGGGTTTCCAATACTTGGGGCGACTGTTCCTTGAATAATTCCTGTTTGCCTTTATACTCACCAATTAGCCGGATGGTGCGTAGTAGATTTTGAGTAATTTGCTGGCGCTCAATAAAATTTGGTTCAAAGGATTTCATAACTTACGTTGCAATATGATTGCACGACACGGGAGCTATCGCTGCTGATATCAGTCCAATGCACCAGCTAACAGCAGTTTTTTCACTTCATTACTTTTGGATCACCAGTCCCAATCAAAAGACTCAAACCTTTTGGGGTTTTGGGCAGTGTAGCGGACTGTATGTTGAATATTTGTATGCCCCAGATACGCTTGAATATCCCTGGTTGGGCGTTGTTGGTCTGCCAAGTAATAGCCGCAACTGTGGCGCATCATGTGCGGATGTACCTTGATCGGCAGATTAGCAGCATCTCCTGCACGAGAAATAATCTTCTGAATCGCTGCCACAGTCAAAGATTTACCCCGCTCATTCACAAACACGTAGTAACTCCCCTGCTCTTTATACCGCTCCCTTAAAAGCTCCAGTGCTGAGATTTCATCACTTTGTAACGGATGATTGCCGCTCATACTGCCCTTGAGACGGTTAATATAAATGATGCCCCTTGAAAACATGATCGCGTCCCACTTGAGTCGGCAAGCTTCCCCTGCCCTCAACCCGTGGCGAAACATCAACAGTAACAGACAGTAATCGCGCTGTTTGTGCCTGCCCCTGTTGCCTGCTGCCTCTATTAGTACCTTTACCTCCTCTATGGTCAGATACTCCCGGCTCCGATACTCTTCATTCTTCTTTCGCTCCAGCATTCCCCACCAACACCCTAACTGTCTGTAAAAGAGTCCTTTTATAGACAGTTTAACTCGCTACGATCCCCATTCTCTCGTTGACCATTACCCGACTGAACCGCAGCTTATCAATCACTCGGAATCAGCACAGCCTGAAAACCCTATGATTCCGTCTGAGTCATCATATCTGCTTATGATTGCAGCACGTTAACCATCATCAGGTATGATCCGCTAAAGGCTTGGTAGTCAATCTATTCCCCTACCAATGCTAATGCGTGATTGATTACGCGGTCAGATAAATACATCCCACACTGGCGCAATTGTTCTAAAACTGGACGTGCAGCAGGAATTACCCCTCGTTGTTTAGCAGTAATAACGATGCCTAATGTCCCCCGTACCGGAATTCCCAAAGTGGCAGCACAACGACGGGCTGCTAAATCATCCAGAATTACTTCTGTACCTGGATTTACATAGCCCCAGGTCAGTACGGCTGACTCACCTAGACCTAAATCCCAGTTTTGAATCACATTCGGGACTGGTGGTGTTTCTTGTACAACCAACCAATCAGTATTGTTGAGCGCCAATGCTGTTACGTCTGCTGACCCATACGCCTGAATTTCTGTGGCCACAGCATTAGGAACAATAACCGATGAACTAATTACCTGTAATAAATCGAGAAACCCGCCTTTAGTCAAAAAAATCAATGGGGATGTGTTGATAACAGGCGGTTCAGCCACGGTTCAACTCGCTCTGCAAATCATCAAAATCAACAGCGAAGACATCCACTTGTTCACGGGCTAGGACAGCTAGAAAGTCTCGGCGGTTTAGCCCAGCAACAGAGGCGGCTTTCTCCATCGAGATTTCCTGCTTCTGATACCAGTAGATAGCAGCAGCGAGGCGCATATCACGCACAAACTCTTCTGGAGAAAGGCGACGGGCGCTAAACACCTCTTCTGGCAGGTTAATCGTGACATTAGACATGATTTCTGTCCTAAATTGCTGCATTAATAATATCAACCATTTCTTTTTAAAAGCGATCGCTGCTAAAGCAGTGCGCTTGTTGTGCTACCACCAACAACAATTGAGATAACACCCGCTAGTAGTCTGGGTTTAGGCGAGAGTAACTTACTTGGGTAAGGCGCTTTAATCTACTAATAATCTCTTAGTATATTAAAGCAAGCAACTTATTTAAATAATTACCCGACTGTAGCTTAATTTATCTGCTGCTGTAATTTACTTAATTGCGTATAGCGACAAACTGCTTGCCTTATTCCATCTAGGTCATATACTAACTACGGTTTAGACGTTTAGAGTCAGGCACTTTTAAAATTTAGTAACTTACTTTAGTTTTCTTAACTTGATGTAGTAAGCTGCCAAACGCAATTAGTAAATTACTATTAACACAACAGTATATTACAATAATATTATTTTAAATTTAACGTAACTTACTTTAAATTACCAATATAGAATAAGCGGTGTATGGCTACTAAAGACTGGTTAGATAATCACGCTAAAGTCACGGCTTACCTTGACTTCAGCCTCTACGCTAGTTTAGAGAAGTGGATGAAAACACACAAAATAAAAAAAGCGTCTCAGGCTATAACAATTATACTTGAGCATTACTTAGAGGGCAATATTCCCATTGAAGTGATGCCAGAGAACCTAGAACTTGAGGTAAAGCAGCTTAAGGTTAAAGCCACCGAAATTGATGGTCTAGAGGCAACCGTAGCCGAGCAACAAAGGGAATTCAATGATGAGATTAACTCGCTTAGAACAGAAATTGACGGGCTACGGCAAGCCCTAATAAACGCGGGATTATCATCTCTCAGAGAGAGGGTAGAAGACATTCCCAGAGGCAAAATCAAATTCTCACATTCTGATCATGATGCGAAACAGGGGCTAACCAAGACTGACCTGTGTGAGCGGATAAATATCAACGGCAGTCAAATCAATCAATGGGCTACGATGCTTAATCTTGACCCTGATGAATACCTGTTTGAGTTGACTGGGTGGAAGAAGCCCCTTAATGCTCGGCGGTACTTCCCGGTATTGGAGAACGAGCAGAAACTTGGGGCAAAAACTAGTTAGTAGAAGGCGATCGCCGAAACGGTACACAGAAAGGAAATTTCCAATACCAATGTTTATTATGCAGCTGTCGGGGTCATAGTGTTGGGATTCGCGCCTTTTGTCGCCGATTTGTCTACCCTTGGTTGATAAATTGTTGCTATCGGTGCGTGAGAACAACTGTAGACAATAGCTGACACCGCACTTGCTTTCTTCAGATACACAGATTAGGGATACCTCTTGCTTCTAGCTTTTATTGGCAATACAATGTTTTTTTTAATAAGATGCAACCGTTTTGTAATGCAAAGTTTTAATGAAAAAAAGAGAAATAGTATATAACCAAAATATCAGTATATATGTTCTTCAGCTAGAAAACGATTGTTACTATATCGGTCAATCAATTAATGTAGAGCGTAGGGTCGAAGAACATAGCCAGGGGCAAGGAGCCAGCTTTACTAAGCTAAATCCTGTCAGAGCTTTGATTGAAGTATTTGTGACAGAAACAAATAAATTGATAGAGGCAGAAGTGTATGAAGACTTCTTTGTTATGAAGTATATAGAACAGCATGGAGCAGAGAAGGTAAAAGGAGGAACTTTTTTACAATCCTCAAATAAAAGAGAAAGTAGATTTAGATTTTACAGAAATTTATTTTTAGAGGCTAAAGAGTGTAAAAATCCTCCAAAAGCTTTTTTTGAAAAACTTTCAAGTATTAGAGGACAAGGAAGCGTTAAACAGGTTTATCAATGAGTTAGTTAGACAAGTAAGGTTAAATTATCTACAGGTGTAAACATGAGGAAGATGGTGAGATAGGAAGCTAAATACAACAAAATTAGGTAAAAGTTTAAAACCAGCATTTTCAGAAGTTATATTTATTGAGATAATAACAAATATTATTCTTTTGATTTCAAGTAATTAAATAATTCTAGACTTGCTTTAAATGGCTCATGATATATTTCTAAACCGGAAAATCTAAAAACATCGAACCCTTTAGTTTGTAATAGTCGATCTCGTTTTCTATCATTTGTAAAGCTTTTTTTACCTGAGTGAAATTGAAATCCATCACATTCTACTATAAGTTTAAATTTTTTATCATTTGGCTTCCAGATTAGAAGATCAGTTCTAATTGGCTTTCCGTCAACTTTCAAGTCTGGGAATACACTCTGCATCGTAAAATGATATGTTTTATATCTAAAGTTATTAATTTGATGTTGATATAAAAACTCTTCAAAAGATTTTAATAATTCTGAATCTATAACTTGCTTATTAAATAAATCGTTTAGATTATCGATTGTTTCATTGATATCTCCACGATTACAAATTTCTACACTCTCTTCATACGCTTCTGTTAGTTCTTCTAATTGTTTATTAGTATTAGTCATGGGATGTGTGAATAAAGGGAGGAATGATAAAGTTGCATCAAAATAATTATTAGCAATAGGTGCGAGAAAATGAGTAAGCAATGAATTTAAAAATATTTTTTCTATAGGTGATTCAGAATATTTATAAATTATATCAACATTAGTATTTATAGAATTATTTAAAATATCCTTAACTAAATCTAGCTTTTGAGGACAAAATAAATGTTGCAGAAAAGATTCAATAATTAAATTTATGGCATAATTAAAAGAAGATAAAGTTGATTCTTTATTAGTATTACATTCACGAACTTTTTTAAGTAATTCGGTGTCGCTATCTGGCTCTTTTAAGAAATCAAAATTTATTTTGTTAGACATATCAACATTTACCAACCATTAAAACACAACTGGCGGACGAAACTTGTATATTTCTAGGAGATAAAAACTATAAATTATAGTAATATATTAGACTAAAATATTACATCTTTCTACAGTGAAAATACTTAAACGTAGAATTACTAAATAGCGCGAATCAAAGCAAAATGATGAGGTTGTATGCTTATACGGCATTAACACTTGATGCAAATCAAAAAGTGTCTTAATCTACAATAATTTAGAAATTCGCCTCAAATCATTGCTTTGAAGCCTAAGAGTGTGAATATTTACGGTTCAACAATTACTATTTTCAGCATAATGTTGATAATCCTCTAATAATAAATGGTTGTTTATTCGGTTATTTATTATTGGTGTCTAGCGGACACGTTGAAGACACTTGGTGTCTGGGTGGTGTCTGCTGGTGTCTGTGTTGTATAAGGGTTTAGGCGTTTAGTGTCTGTGGTGTCCGGTGTCCGGTGTCCGCGAGAAAAGGGGAATTTTGGGAGCAGACACTCCTACTCCAAAACCAGTCAAATTTGATTGAGGCTGATAACTCCATCGGCTATCCAGTCAGCCAATTCTGCCCCGACAATTTCGTACATCCAGCCCTTAATTTGCTCCACAGTGAATCTCTCTGAGTTCACTTTAAAGTTACTTTTAAACTCCCTAACATCAGCTTCTATCCGTTCGGTTCTGATGAGATATTCATACAGTTTTTGCGCCATTGGTGATAATTTATTCGGCGACGATTGGGTATTATCTGCCTTGCTACCAAGATTGAATTCCAGTTCATAAATACGTTCTAATGTGGCTTTGTCGATGGTTGGCGGTTCATCACTGGTCAAAGGTTTATCAAGCCTGAAATCAATACGTTTGTGGTCAAGCTTGGGTAATGAAATGGGCAACCATTGACCATGCCCAGGTAATTTAATCTTGCCCTGACCACTCGAAGAAGCTTCTGTCGTGATTGGGTCAATAGTTGCGATTAATTCAATTTCCAATAATGCAGCATCTCGAAGTTTTGATAACCCTTTGGCTTTGGCTAAGATTTCCATTGTGCGGTCGTGAGCTACGAACAAAGGAATCATTAATTGTTTGCGAGATTCGGTCATGGCACAGCGAAACCATTTACCAATAAAATCAGGGTCTGGCTTCCACTTATCGAGGTCACAATCTTGGGGCATTGGCTCAATTATGTTATCTGTCCAGGTTGTAAATTCTTCACAGATAACTGATAGCATCTTGCCGCTATTTCTTAACCGTTCTGTCCACTGTTCTTCAGTTAGCCCACTACGGCGATAGTCATCATAACGGCGGCGCATTTCTTCTATGTACCACTGCATGAACTCGGCTATTTCTTTGTAGCCAGTAATCAGCCGCACACCTCGCCACTCGACCTCAGTTCCGTGAGGGTCAAGCGCTACGATGTTCCACCCAGCTTGTACTTTCTTCCAGATAATTTCTCTAGTAGTCCAGGATTTACCCGCACCCATGCCACCAAATATTAAAGTGGGGTAGCCGATGGTGTTTTTGATCCAGCGATATTTGTCAGTGGGAGCGATCGCCGGCTGTTCTCCCCCAGTAACCTTGTCGTTAGGGTCAATCGTCCCCGCTAAAGTCTGACTCCCTTGCAAATAGGGCGTTTTCATCTCTCGCAGTTGCTTGATGTACTCTGCCTTTTGTTCCTCGGTCATCCCAGCCGTTTGCGCCTCAAAAATGGCATCAGTTGCCTCCATTTGGGTAACTTCAATTTCCGTGTGGGCGTAAATCTCAGCTTTTTGGATATCCACAGTGCGATCATTGGCCACTAGATCCAGGTCAGCTTGTAGTTGGACTTCTGCGATCGCAACATCTCGGTAACTCTCTAGTAGCTCGGAACGTGCCGCCATTTCTGCTTTTGCAGCATCCCGTTTTTGCAGCTATAGATACCCAAGATTTGTACCAAAGTGCCAATTTTACTTAAAATTGCTGAAACCTCTATATAGTAAGAGTTTCCAGACCATCTTGCCCCTGGTGACAGCTTCGCTATATTTACCCCGGATTGGAAGATTTTATGAACTTAAGTCAAACTGCTGTAACTAATGCTGTTAATCTAGCATTCTTTATGGTCAACTTATCCCATCATCTTCTCACGGATTTTCGTCTCCTTAATCCCGACTCTGGCATTCTTGACCTTAAGGCTCACTATCGTGGTTTTCGATATGTCCGTGAAATTTTAAAAATGCTTCCCGAAATGCCTGAGCCTATTTTATTAACTCAGATTTTTGCCAAGCTTACCTCTCTTGGTCGTATTCATAATGCTTCTACAGCCATTGAACCCTCGTAATTTGGCTAAGGTATTGAGTAATTAATATTTTAATCAGCGATGTAACAGCCGTGACGATGGCTGTTGTAATCTAGCGGACAAGTCAACGGACTGGCATCTGCTGCCGCAGTTTCGATAACAAATTCACTATCATCACGAAGCAATTCAAGCTCATGTTCGCGGTTGATAGTTCTGAAAACTGAGTTAGTGTCGAAACCCTCACGCCACCATTCGTCTTTAGTCCAAATTATATTTACTACTCTCTCAATCTTTAGGTCTACAGTAGGCTCTACAGGTCGTCCGAATAGTTTTTGAATTAGTGCTTTAATCATGGCTTGTTATTTGGTAATCTCTGTCTTCAAGTAAGGAGTAAACTTAGAAGGTTCTAAGTTAGTTTTGGGTGGAGTGTTCCCGCCACTGGGAATAGGTTTCGTACTACCAAGCGAGAGAGTGAGAACCACAATAGTAAAAACAAGAATACCTACACATAGGTCAAAAAAATTTTGCGATTGTTGAGTATTTTGAGTGAAGAATATTTTTTTCATTTACCTCTCCTGCCACCAAATAAAAAAAATCATTAATACTTCTACGACTATCGCCACACCTCCCCCATAGATAAATTGCTTCACTTGCTGTGGTGCGGCTGTGGCGCTTGCTGGTAAAGCATCCCACGGATTACCGCCACACCACCACGCCACACCGCCACGGGTCGCCACACTGCTTTTTGGGTACTTTTTACTGTGGCGTGGCGCTTTACCAGTCAGATTTAGACCAGCTATCTTCGCCATCAAAAATGAGTTGTCCAGCATTGACTAATTCATTCAGAGCAATAATTAATTTAATGTCACCTTGCTCTCTGAGTTCATCTTTCTTTTTGATATCAGCAAGGGTTTTAGGTTCCTTATTTTTCGCGTTATCAAAGAAAGATAACAAGCGTTTGGCAAGGTCTGACAATTCATTCTGATTTGGAATGGTCGTTGATTGTTCGCTGATATCTAGGGTTTCGTTTAATCGACTAATAGCTCCCTTGTCGCCGCATATATTGTCGTCACTGGGTTCAAATCCTGGCAAGAATTCGCGCCCGTCACGGTTATAAGCAGAATGATTTTCAAGTACAGGCATTGAGTACCATTGAGTTGTCTTGCCGTAATAAACTGCCCGACTGCACTCTGAGTTATTGATTAGCTCTGCGATTTTATCGGTATCAAACTTTTTGAAAAGCCGCGCAGTTTTCCAAGTGTCAAGTACAGCTAAATTGCTTTCATGCACCAACGCAATCGGTATTAACTGACCAATACCTGAAAGGTCGCTGCCGTTAGCACCAACAAAGGGTGTTTGAGCAACAAACCAGATGTTCTTCCCCGCACTACTGCCACATGATGCGATACCAATAAGCTTGTCGTTTAACAGCGTACATTTGGCTACTTTCAGCCTTGCACCGATAATAGTTCCTTCGTCAATTATTAAGAGCGCTCCGTCATTCAGAGTGGCGTATTGATCATATTCTGCGATCGCCGCCTCGAACCATGCAGCCACGGTTTGCGGTTTCGCCGTTTCACAATGCAGACGCTTTTCTACATCAACAATGCCATCAAAATAGCCGTATTCTTTCCAGTCATCCTTACCATTAATTAGAAAGATTTTTTTACTTGGATCGTGACGTTTAACTTGACGAATTAGGTTAGCTAAAAGCATTCCTTTACCAGACCTCCCCAGCCCAACTAGAAAAAGATTCTCAATGCTAGCGCTGACCTCCCCGACAATATCAATCTCTGTTGCAGATGTGGGATTGTAGTTCTCAACCTGAGTCTGTACTGGGATCTGACAAAAAGGTTTTTCTAAAAGTGTTTTCGCCTGAGTTAACAAAGGGGTGGAACTAGAAGTTATACTTGGCTGATTATCCTCGTAAAAGTCTGCCGCCGCGTCACTCAAAGCTAGTCCGCGAACAAGAGCAAAGTTCAATTCATTGATCACAACTTCCTTGCCTACTTGACGGGTGTAATCTGCAAAATTATCGCCGTCTAGCACTTGAGCCACGCAACCCAACTCAGCAACAGCAGCTTGATTGCGTTGAATCTGCCCAGCCTTTCTCCAACTATCCCAAAGAAAATAACCGACTACCAATCCTCCCGTTATTGGGCTAGCAGTACTGGCAGCTAATGCACCCAAAACAATACCGCCGATGACGTTCCACTGTAAATGATTCTCTTGGGTAGCGCGAAGTGCAACCTCACTCCATTCTTCGGGAGTTTTATTATTTTTCTCAGGATTGAATCGTGTCATAAAAGTATTTAATAAGAGTATTTATTTGGAACAGGTAAACGCAGTCCGCCTAATTCGGTGCTGCGTTGTCCGTTTACTAATTTCTGGTTTCTTTGATTGCGTAGGAGAGCTTGCCCACCCAAATAATCAAGCTGACAATAACTTCGATGGCAAATAGTGTGAGGAGTGCCAAGCTCAAATTACCGTAGTCAAACTTGTTCCACTGTCCGGTTCCTAAATACCAAAAAAAGTCCGAGAATTTGCCCGACGGAACTGGACTATATACCGTTATGCAGATCAGAAAATCGACAGTGTAAGTTACAATTTTAAGGCGCTCTAAATTACTTACAACCGAAATGGGCAAAGCATTATAAGTGCGTTTGAGCATTGCCAAAGTTGGGTCATCAGTCTGCTTGATTTCATACCTGCTGCGGCTGTCTACATTGCTAATAACTTGCTGCATAAACCCCTCATGGTTGTAGAGGATTAGCGGTAAAACTTCGATGATTTGAATGACTCCCCAAAGCATTGTACCCAGTATCCAGGTGATGCCCTGTCCTAAAAAATTAGCAATTCCATTGACAATGGGAATCACCGAAATTAGATAGAAGAATGCTTGGTTTATTGCTTGACCACTCAAAAAACGCACTGCCATTTCGTAAGGCTGGATGTTGAGATACGCAAAGTAAACTCCGGTTAGTACCAGCCCCCAATAAAGAATTCTTAGCCACTGCGCTG
The DNA here is from genome assembly GCA_038249935.1 of Chroococcales cyanobacterium. Classification (GTDB taxonomy): domain Bacteria; phylum Cyanobacteriota; class Cyanobacteriia; order Cyanobacteriales; family Nostocaceae; genus Nostoc. Next base: position 8,037 of record JBBSCU010000053.1, on the reverse strand, counting down.
GGATTTTTTTACTCTGATTGTGACTGCCAGACTGCCATGCCGAAGCGCCTGGGTTTGAGCTTTTAGAACCTAAAGCCATGTTGATTATTCCTTATTTTTGAGGTGTGTAGTAGTAAAGTTTTGCACCGCGAATCTTCTTTATTTGGTTGATGGCTAATTGGCGATCTCCTGTAAATGCCATCTGCGCGACTACCGGAATACCATCTTGAGATGCAATTAAAACGCCTGTATTGCCATTGCCATCACAGACAACTGTGCCAATTGGTAATGACCTTTTAGTAGTGCGATCTAGTACCGTTTCACCCTCTACTAAAGTCGCTAAATTCCTCGCTGATTTTACCGCTACTACAATGGTGCAACCTGCTTTGTATCTAGCCTCTGCGACTTTAGAGAGCGCTTGTTCATGACTCAATTGCTGCTCTAATAGCATTTGCTGTTGACTATTAAATGCAATGGTTGTTCGTGCAATAGACAGCGATTGCATATTGGCACTAATGTCCTTAGAACTGAGTATTAAGCTCCCAGCGATGAGTGATCCAAAAATAATCTTGCTGCTGTGTTTTCGCCAAATTCGATTAGTGTTCAATGGCTTTATTCCTTGAGTATTTTGTGGGGTAGACAAACCACCCCTAGCGAATAAATTAATTACTTTTTACCTGGGCGACAAGAGCATCCAGCAAGCCCAATAATTGACCCGGCGATAACTCATCAAGTCTTTCTGCTACTTCCTTAATTTCCGAATCACGAGGAGAATCCAGATTTGACTCTGGATAGTTTTGCGATAGAGTTGAGCTAATCTGCTCAATCATCCAAAGTCGTTGAGCGTTGTTGATCGCCTCGAATGTGCTACCCCAAGACTCTTGCATATCCGCAAGTAAACCCGTATCTCCGGGCATGGTGCCTGATACAAAATATCCTATTGGTTTAGTCATGATTAAAATTCTGAGTTGTGCTTAGTTGTGCTTATTATGAGCAGTAGATTCATTCGGTGATCCGGGGACATCGCTTTGCTTAAGAGATTGTGCATTCGCTTCGTTTTCTGCTTTAATTTGCTCCAGTCTCAAAGCGCGATCCGTTAACGGTGATTTGCCCCAGTGTTCGGGATTTTTATAGTCAAGTGCCATTTGTTAGAATCCTTAAGTACAAATCGTTTTGCGTATCGAGATACATTCCAATAAGGGGGCGATCACCTCCGGTGGGCGGTTACGCCATCGCACTTGCTTTGGTCGGCTAGGCGTTGGCGTAGCCCGTCGTAGACATCGCTTCATGCTGCTCCCTTAAAACTACTAACCATTGCGCTAAGGGCTGATTTATTCGGCTGTGTAGATGGCGCTGTTTCGGTTTTGGGCGTTGTTTGCACATTACCGTGTTGAAAAATCAGCTTCTCTACACCTGCTGATAATGCTTGTGTTGGCGCATCTTGGGGTAAATCAAAAATCTTGCACAATTCAATTACTGCTAAGTAGGAGATGGTTATACGCCGAGATTCGTAATTCATTGATTAGGCTCACTTTGATATTTGAGTTAATAGTTTCAACCCCAAAGCATTGATGAATTGGGGATTGTTCAAAATCACAAAGCCAAAACCGGCTAAGTTCTGATCCACCACTGGTAGAGAAACACCCCCGCCCCAGGCGACAAGGTATTTAGCACGGTCTAGATAATTGCCAGCAGTCACAAAGTTGGCGAATTTCTCAATCCTGTTACTCCACCATTCATCCAGAGATTGGCTGTACTCGGTTTCAAACTTCTTACCAGTAAGGGCGTTACCGCCATAAGTGAAAGTCCCTTCAAGAATCCCCTGGTTAACGAGACTGGGCGAGTGTTTCACATCCTTGGACAACAGACTTACTCTGTCGTTTCGTTTGTCTAGTGCCTCTGCAATCATGGTGTGCAGTTCACCGCAACCACCCTCTATCAAGTGACGGTCAATCACTGCACCACTGCCGTTAAACACGGTAATCAACCAAGTTGATGAACCGATATCGAGTGCGATCGCTAATTCTGAAGGGTCAAGCACCAAGGATGCTTCACCGAATAAGCAGTGGGCAATACTTCCGAATCCTTCGGGATAAATGCCTGTCACCGCGATGTCAACTGTCTTGGTGACAATGGAACGAGTCACAGGATGCAGATGTTCAAAGGTGTGAGTCCCCGATACTCTGCGTTTAATCTCTTGTCCCCAGCGTTCTGGGTTGTGGTTGCTCAAACTAATTGAAAGCTTGACCCCATTGGGAATATTCAAAACTGCTAAGTCTGCAAGGATGCTTTCTAGTGCCAGTTCTGCTTTTTTGGCTTTGTCGTCATGCAGTAGGGTGTGATCTGCTTGCGCTAGAGCTGCGCTGCCCCAAAAGAATTGAACATCTTTTAAGTCAAGCCGCGTTCCTTCTACATAACGCACCCATGCCCCATCTTTTGAGATGGTTTCGTGGTGCATGATGTTTCGGTTGCGAACAAGTGAGTATGCGGCTGGCATCATGATAGAAAAATCACCGATGATTGCCTTGCCATACCCTGCACCTGAGTCTTTTCCAGCGATAAGGTCAGTTAGCCCGGATTTGGCTAATAACTCCGCTTGAACTAGCCAATTTTTGGCATTGGAATATGTCGTTGTCATGGTTCTGTTGTTTGTTAAAGTCTTGAATTACGAGGATTTATCAGGATTTTTAGGCAAATCTAGACAAATCAAGATATCCAGTTAGGGGTTAGCCTTAACATCACTTTCTGGCTTCTGTTGCCTTTGTTGAGTGGCGTTTTTTGGCTTGATGATGATAATATAACCCATAAGGGATATTTAATGCAAATACATCTTAAATCCCAAGCATCCCGTTTTTAGATTTTTGTTGCTAAAACGGGTAATTTGGGATAAGTAATGTATTAACGATAAATATCCCAAGTGAGTAAGCTAGAAAACAAAGATGAACCAGTCGCAACATTGAAAGTAACTTTTCCTACTAGAGAGTTAAGGGACAGGTTCAAAGCTGGTTGTGCATTAAACGGAAAAAATATGAATGAAGCAATTATTGAATTTGTTCTGCAATACGTTGAAAATGGCGAACATCAGTCGCCCAAAAAAGGTAAGGACACAGCATGAACATTACTGAAATCAACCCGCTAACACTGCTGTCACTGCCATTAGAATGGCTATTGGTTCAAAAATGCAGTGTCAAGCATTAGTGTCGGTACAGTTCGTATTAATTTCACATCACTATTTTTGATGTTGCCATGTTAGCTGTGAAAGACCTACAACCCGATTTTGAACTGCCGCCGCACAACGAAGTGGCGTTAGAGATGCTTAGGGAGGCGAAAGATTATCAATCCACTGTTGCTCTAGCGGCTGGTGGTGCGGCGCTGGCTACAGGGGGCATAGTTCATCCGGCAGGCTGGGTTCTTTTTGGATTGGCTTACAAGCCATTGGTAGCAACTCAAAAACTGGCGCGGTTGGAAAAATTAACAGCCGTACTCTTGGATGAGTTTAAAAGCCTTGGGATACAAATCTTTCCGGTGCTGAAGCCAGAGGATAAGAACCCTATTGACTTGTTTATCAGGTTTCCCCAAAGGGGACACCTGTTTATCTCCATTCGTTCGCGGGGAGATAGTGAGGTTGTCTACAACGAAACAAAAGAAATTCTCCAGGTCAAAAAGAAGAATAAAAGTGGTTTAACCACCTGGAAACCCTGTCCACTTGTTGAGCTATCGGATTATGAGAGATGGCTGACTAAAAATAGAGCCTTGTTCGGAATGTCCTCGAAAGAGGTGACAAAAACGCCGACAGTAAAAGTTTTGGTCTTATGGCTTCCTACCAAGGCAGCTGAAGATCACAATCCACATCTTTATTCTGAGATGGGAAGTATGAGACTTCTAGCTCTCAGGAGAAAAGGTACTGCATTTGTTATTCAACAGGAGGAAGTGACCCAGTTTGTCAAGGCTTGGTTAGCCAAGTACAAATAAGCTAAACAATGAAAACCCTACGTCTCGACGAGACAACAGGGTTTTCAAATGGAATTGGGGTTATCGGGTCACAAGCCTAATTAATATCCCTAATAGTAATCTTATCAAACCTTTTAGAATGTGAAGTCATTGTGATATTGGCTACTGAACACATTTTTAACTCAGAAATTTTACCAGATTCGATTTCTGAACACTTGTATAAGATTACTTTCGGGATAGCTCCAATTCCTCCAACACACTTCAGGAGGAATAGCTCTCATGTCACCATTACAACAATCTCATAACTCAGTATCGGCACAATCAGCAGCTGAATCAGAAACTTTTTCTACTGTAAAGACAAAACTTGAGTTGATTGAGAGTCGCATAATCAAGTTTGCGTTTAACGCCACTGGCACAAATAAAGACTGGGACTTTAAGAAGCTGGCCGCCAACTTCATTGATGTATTCGGCACTCTAGCCGATGTCCAGCACCACATTAAAGCAGGTCACGCCATCTGTGCTGGCTTGTTGGGTGGTAAATGGCGGAGCAAGGCCAATATCATCGGTTCTCAGTGGCTACTACTCGACATCGATAATTCCAATGTCGCCCGTGATGCTGATGGCAAACCAATCAAGGACGAAAACGGAAATTCTATCAAAGTTTACAAGCATCAATTAACCATAGAAGAAGCCCTAGCCCATCCCTTCATCAAAAAACACTGTGCTTTAATTTACACCACTGCTAGTCATAAACCAGAGTGGCATAAATTCCGGTTGGTTTTTCTTCTCCCCGAATATGTCCAAGGCGCTGACACTGTAGAAGCTTGTACACGCTTTTTAATGCAGCAATTGCCCCATGACCCTGCTTGTAAAGATGCGTCCCGTGTATTCTACGGCAGCACAGAAGCCGAATTCCCCCTGGTCAACCCTGAAGCCACTTTACCAGCAGAATGGATTCAGGAAGCTGTAGCGATCGCGCAACAAGAACGGATTGAGTATCAGCTAAGAATCCAAGAAATTGAATCACGGCGTAAAGAGTGGCGTGAGATTTCCCTCACTGAAGGCTGGAATATTGACCAGCTAATCCAACAAGCGCTTTCATTCATCCCACCACGTACCCCAGGAAGCGGCAATTATGACGAATCCCGTCAAGTGTTGATGGCACTGGTTAACCATTATGGGGCATCTGAGGCAGAAATTATAGCCGAACAGTGGTCGCCCAGTATCAAAGGCGATACTTGGAACATCCACGCCAAGATTCGCAGTTTTAGACGTTCTGGGATTACTTTAGGAACACTGTTTCACATTGCTAAACAGTATGGCTTTCGCTTTCCCAAACGGCAGTATGAATCTAACGAACGCGACCAAGGAATAATTAGCCGTGAAAAGTGGGAGCTAGGACAAATCAAAGAGGATTTGAGCAGCTTCCAAAATTTATTAAAGCAAGCGATCGCTCCATTTGCTTCAATATTTAAAGGATTCAAAGCGCCACCATCACCCAAGCCTGAACCCGAAATTAATACGAATACACCCAATGTAATTATTTACCGCATGGGCAATATCCCCTTCAAAACCGAAATTACAGGCGATATTTCTATCTCTTGCCAGCCGGATGAACACATTGCCGCATGGGTGGAAGCCGTATCCAAAGGCTGGACGCAAATCTTAGATAATTCCCACCCTGGACTAGGTAAATCTTACAACGCTGGGCAATTGACAGCAGCCTTATTTGGCGTTGATAAACTAATTTACCAGGATGCCAACCACAGAAACCCATCGACACTGCCCATTGAGACGAATTTTGTTGACTTACCAGTGCGGCACAATGGCTTTAAACTAGATCCCACCCGCAAAACTCCTACAGGTGAGGACTTTCAACTGTGGACTAAAGCGGGTGAGACTGCCGACACTGACGGCAATTGTCACAGAACTTATTTATTTAACGCATTTCGTAACAAGAATTTTACCAGCCTTGATTTTGAAGAGAGCGGCATCAGCCCCATCTGTGGCGGTTGTTCCCTGAAAAATCAGTGCCGTTTCGCTGACGGGGACGGTTTTGGCTTCCGCTTTCAAAAACGCAGTGCAATTCAAAATTATTCTGAACTCAGAGCGCACCCCGACTCTACCCCTGTCACCTTAACTAACGCTGCTGACCAAATTTTCACCGTTGGGCGATTATGGGAAGAAGCTGGCACACTTATAAAGCCCGTGCGCTCGGTTGATGTGAACCTCGGCGATTTTGAAACCACCGTCGGCAAGCTGATACTGTTAGAACCAAATATGATGTCACAGCTACAACCTGCCCTCTTAATTTTACACCAACTATTTACCCAAAAAATTAAATCTAGCGATCGCTACGGCTTTGATGATGCCACCATCCGGGCGCTGCTGCCCCCTTTCCCCGAAAACTTAGATATCGAAGCGATTCGGCAAACTGTAGAACCTGATTTAACTTTCTTAGAGGACTTAGACTCTATTGATGTTACCCAAGATAAACAACTCAAAAAAAGCTCTGCGGCTCGTTATGCTGCCAAAAAGGTGGCTTTGGACAGCGCCCGAACAGCCGGGAGGGAGTTTCTTGACTTGCCTAATTACTGGTTGCCTGACTTTCTCGAAGCTTGGAAGGGTGACGGTAGTTTTCAGTCACAATGGGGTGTACTCAGTATTTACCGCCACAACCCCAAACATAGTGACTTGGCAAAATCTGCCCAATTTAATATTTACCTTGATGCCACTTTCAAATCTCACCAGTTGAAAATGAAATTGGGGATCAATGATCAATTGTTAATCATTGAGCAACAACGCCCAGAATATGGCAATTTAAAAGTCGTCAACGTCACTGGGTTGGGTAAACTGCCCAAAAATCGCTCTGATACACTTACTGCCCGTGTTAATGCCCTCAAAGAAACCTTGAAAAAACTCTACCCCGATATTGGCATTATTGATTGGAAACAAATTGCATCCCAAATTGCAGACCGCACAGAATACGGTCACTTTGTCGATGGGCGTGGTGTTAATCGGTTTAGTGATGCTCTAGCGATCGCTAGTTTTGGCATCCCTTACCAAAACATCGGTGTTTTAGCAGCACAGTATCAGGTAATGACTGGTGAACCAGTCAACCTGGAGGATAAAAATAGCACTTTCCAAAAGTATCTCACTGAACTAATCAATGCAGAAATTATACAAGAGATTGGGCGATTACGTTCACACCGTCGCCCAAACCAACAGCTGACCTTTTACTTCTGCGCTGACTATGACATAAAATTCCTCGATCGGGAATTACCAAGAGTGAAATTAGAGAGCGTTGATGCTTTCCAACTCTGCCCCGAAGCTGGTAACGCCAGTGAGCAGACAGGACACGCTATAGTCAATGCCTTAAAGTCGCTTTGGGAGTCAAAACAGAAAATTACCCAAACTGCGATCGCTAAAATAACAGATATCTCCCAAGAATGGGTAAGCCGATTTACCCAGCGTTGGGGGGGCTGGCAGCGATTTAAAAAATTATTACTCCTGCTATTAGATAGTCTTAATAGCGGTAGTAATAAAAATTTGGCTGACTTAGACGACGATGAAAAGTGGTTAGCTCGTAAATACTTCCCCTTGTTGATTGCTGAATCAGAATCATCACCAGAAACTTTGCTTTCTGGGGTGGCGGAAGTTGCCGAAGTTATTGGTAGTAGGGCTATGCAGCGAGTAATACTTACTTGTGACCCCCAAGTTAGAGCTTACCTATTGATGGCTGTATTGAACTGTCTGCCGACCGAAGTTTATTCAATTTCAGTTTCTCCAGTCCCTGGATGAGGAGAAGAGGCAGCGCTATCACCTTGCACAGTCATAAGAACTGATTCCAGACGATAATCTCCGAAAGGGAATCCATTTTCTTCGGTAGCAGCCGAGTAAGGTAAACCTTTCTCTGTCAACGTGTCAAAGGTCGAGTAGTCTAGCTCTGGCATTTCTATTTCTATACCTTTTAGTTCGGCTATAGCTGCCGACGTTTTACTATTCTCCCAGCGCTGAAAACCTGAACCTTTATCCCAGCACAGATTTTTCACTACGACATAATCTGCTTTATCGCCGCAGAATTCAGCCATAGTTTTTAAGCTGGTT
>JBBSCU010000052.1:0-24784 GCA_038249935.1 Chroococcales cyanobacterium | reverse complement strand
TTTGATTACCAATTCGCTCCTGCCAGTGTATCGCAGTGGTCATAGTCGCCTCCAATTTATTAGAGTTTAAATACTATTCTGACATTAGTAAAATTCAGCAAGTTCCTCACAAAATCCCCTGCTCTTCAAATCCGTGCGTGTAACTTTCACAACTGAAGATGGTTCAGTTATTTTTCATCATTGCATCAAACCGAACGCAAAACCATAGATTTAGAGTTTCTAGAAAAAGACGCGATTATGGTATTGAGAGGCAGCTAATTTTGTAAGTTTCATCGGATTCCGTTAGGTAAAATCAATGTTCTCTAGTACTAGAATCTCTTTTTTTACAAAATGTAACCTCACGCATCTGGTTCACCCTACTGGCTGAATTATTCCTCATCCATTTGGGTGTACCAACTGAAATATTCAAAATTCTTTAAATCGAGTAGTGGGTGCGATCGCTGCTTGAGCTATCATCTTAGAGGGTGTTTGATAGACTAGGAAACGCTATATCATAAATAATTATGAGTAAATATGGAGAGTATCATAGCGTTTCCTAATAACAACTAGGTACATTTGGAGATTATTTATGAACGATATTGACCTGATAGTTTCTTCTGTCAGAGTTCCACTATATGTGACTTTGAATGAGACGATTCCATTGTCTTGGACAGTCAAAAACCTTGGTACAGATTCTGCCTTCGCTAACTGGGATGAGGGAATTTACGTTTCCGATGACCAGCTCTTCGACTACAGCGATACCCTGATCGCCAACCGCGATCCAGGAGAGAATACGCCTCTAGCATCTGGGAGTAGTTATACACTCACCCAGGACATTTATATTCCCAGTTATGTAGTAACAGGCGATCGCTACCTGTTATTTGTCACCAATAGACAAGACTTCAGCAGCAATCAGGATGAAAACGATGAAACCAATAATGTATTCGCCCAAGCCATCACCGTCATTGCCCCAGATGTAGATTTAGTAGTGACAGCAGCCAATGCCCCAACCACTGTTACTCTCGGTCAGAACATTGACCTATTTTGGACAGTTACAAACCTTGGTACAGATCCTGCTTCAGGTGATTGGTATGATTCAGTTTACATTTCTGATGACCAGTTTTTAGACAACAGCGATGACTATCTTGATGGGTATTCTAGAAACGAAAATACGCCTTTGGCATTTGGGGGTAGCTATACAGTTACCAAAAATATTTATATTCTTCCCTACTTTGCAGATGGCGATCGCTACCTATTATTTGTCGCCAATGCACAGAAATTGAATGGCCAGAGTGAAACAAATGAAACTAACAATGTATTTGCCAAAGCTATTACCGTCAATGCCCCAGATTTAGTAATTACAGCAGCCGATGCTCCAAGCACTATTAATCTTAGTGAGGTGATTTCCGTATCTTGGATAGTCACAAACCAAGGTACAGGTTCTGCCTTAGCTAAGTGGTATGACGCAGTTTACATTTCCGATGACCAGTTTTTCGACTACGAGGATATTCAGATACGCGGGAGCGAGACAGCACAAGAAACGCCTTTAGCAGTTGGAGGTAGCTATAAAGTTACCCAAAATATTTCTCTTGACTATGGAACAGGCGATCGCTACCTGTTATTTGTTACTAATACCTACCCCTACCAGGGTGAAACCAATGAAACTAACAATGTATTCGCCCAAGCCATCACTATAAATGCCCCAGATCTAGTCATTACAGCAGTTAATGCCCCAACTTCTGCTGCCTTAGGTGAGACGATTTCTGTATCTTGGACAGTGAAAAATCAAGGTACAGTTTCTGCCTCAGCTAACGGGTATGACGCAGTTTACATTTCTAATGACCAGTTTTTCGACAGAAGGAGGGATATCTTTCTCGGTCAGAGCTACATAAAACCACCTTTGGCATCTGGGGATAGCTATACAAATACCATTGACGCGACTCTTTCCACCTACCTAGTAGCAGGAGAGAAGTACCTGTTATTTGTCACTGATAGAGGATTCAACCAGGGTGAAACAAATGAAACCAACAACGTATTCGTCCAAGCCATCAGCCTTCAAGCCATCACCCTTGAAGGTGCAGATTTAGTCGTTACTGCCGCCAATGCTCCAAGCGCTGCTACCTTAAATGAGACGATTTCCCTATCTTGGACAATCGAAAACCAAGGTACATTTTCTGCCTCATCTAGCGTCTATACCATTTATATTTCCGATGACCAGTTTTTTGAGTACGGAGATACGTATATAGGCGGGGGTCAAGAAAATACGCCTCTAGCAGTTGGAGGTAGTTATACACTTACCCAAGATATTTATCTCCCTAATAGAGGAACAGGCGATGTCTACCTGTTATTTATCACGGATGGAGACAATGACACAAATAAAACGAACAATGTATTTGCCAAAGCCATCACCCTCACAGCCCCAGATGTAGATTTAGTCATTACAGCAGCTAATGTCCCAACTTCTGCTGTCTTAGGTGAGACGATTTCTGTATCTTGGATAGTGAAAAATCAAGGTACAGTTTCTGCCTCAGCTAACTGGTATGACGCAGTTTACATTTCTGATGACCAGTTCTTGGACTCCAGCGATACCAAGATACTCGAGGACTATAAAGAGAATAGGCCTTTGGCATCTGGAGGTAGCTATACAGTTAACAAAAATATTTCTCTTGGCTCCTACCTAGCAGCAGGCGATCGCTATCTATTATTTATCACTGATGGAGGATACCAGGGCAACAGGCAGAGTGAAAGCAATGAAACCAACAATGTATTCGCCCAAGCGATCACCATAAATGCCCCAGATTTAGTCATTACTGCCGCCAATGCCCCAACCACTGCTGCTGTCAGTGAGATAATTTCCGTGTCTTTCACAGTCACAAATCAAAGTACAGTTTCTCTCTTAGGTCAGTGGTTTAATGCAGTTTACTTTTCCTATGACAAGTTCTTGGACGAGGAAGATACCCAACTCATGGCCGCCGTGACACAAGAAAATACGTTTCTTGACGCTCTGGACAGTTTTACAATTACCCAAGACATCTACCTTGGCAGGATCAGACCAACAGAAGGCTACCTGTTATTTGTCACCGATGACAGATACTACGGTAACAACGTGAGCGAAAGCAATGAAACCAACAATGTATTCGCCCAAGCCATCACCCTCACAGCCCCAGATGTAGATTTAGTCGTGAGAGCTACTGCCCCAACCACTGCTACTGTCGGCGATCCAATTTCCGTGTCTTGGACAGTTACAAACCAAGGTACAGGTTCTGCTTTACGTGAATGGTATGACGATATTTATATTTCCAATGACCCGATCTTGGACACCGGCGATACCCAGATCGCCCGGCGGGGTAGAACGCCTTTGGCAGGCGGACGCAGCTATACAGTTACCCAAGATATTTCTCTTGACTACAACCTCAGAACAGGCGATCGCTTCCTCTTATTTGTCACCGATATAGGATACTACCAGGCTGAAACAAATGAATACAATAATCTATTTGCCAAACGCATCACCATAAATGCCCGAGATGTAGATTTAGTAGTTACAACAGCCAATGCCCCAACCACTGCTACTGTCAATGAGTTGATTTCTGTATCTTGGACAGTGAAAAACCAAGGTACAGATTCTACCTTAAGTCAATGGTTTGACGGTGTTTACATTTCCAATGACCAGTTCTTCGACTCCAGCGATTTCGAGATTGCTGGCCGCTACAGAGAACAAAATACGCCTTTGGCAGGCGGAAGTAGCTATACAGTTACCCAAGATATTTATCTTAACTCCAATGTAGGAACAAATGTAGGAACAGGCGATCGCTACCTGTTATTTGTCACTGATGCAGGATTCTACGGCAACAACCAGAGTGAAACTGAAACAAATAAAACCAACAATGTATTGGCCAAAGCCATCACCATAAATACCCCAGATGTAGATTTAGTGGTTACAGCAGCCAATGCTCCAACTTATGCTGTCTTAGGCGAGACGATTTCTGTATTTTGGACAGTCAAAAACCAAGGTACAGTTTCTGCCTTAGCTAACTGGTATGACTATATCTACGTTTCCGACGATCAGTCCTCGAATTTCGGCTATCCCAGTATCTACGATCGCTACGCAGAAGAAAATACGCCTTTGGCAGCCGGAGGTAGCTATACAGTTACCCAAGATATTCATCTTGACTCCAACCTAGTAGCAGGCGATCGCTACTTGTCATTTGTTACCGATGAAGGGTTCCACGGCACTGATCAAAGTGAAACCAATGAAACCAACAACTTCCGAGCAGTAGCAATTAGCCTGTATGCCCAAGACCAAGTTTTTAACGGCACACCTGGTCGTGACACCCTAATTGGTAACGATAGCAATAACCTGATCACTGGTTTACAAGGGGCAGATACCCTTACTGGTGGTGCTGGCAGCGATCGCTTTGTCTATACCAGTATCCGCGATGCTGGAGATACAATTACTGATTTTGTGGCTGGTACGGACAAGATTGATTTGACCAAATTATTGCAGAGCTTTAGCCTGGATAGCCTCAATTATGAGACTGCAACCACCCAAGGTTATTTAAGTTTTGGGACTGTCTTAAGCAATACTACTGTCCTAATTGACATAGATGGCACAGCAGGCCGCGCTCGTCCTACACAGTTGTTGACTGTACAAGGTCTATCTCAAAGCACCCTAGCTCAGTCTGATAACTTCCTGCTCTAACTGTCATTAGTCATGTGTCCTTTGTCATTTGTAAATACAAACCTATTTCAGAAAAGAATCTCATGAACATTTCCACATTCATCAAACATTCAACTTTCAAAGTCGGTCTTGTCAGCCTTGCCACTTTGGGAAGTTTGGCAATGACTATCACCTCTTCTGTCGCTGTGCAATTAGATTTCAGCAGTTGGCAAAAAATTGGTGATGTTCTTACCCCTGTAGACGGGGCTAAGTTGTCCACTGCTAGCTTAGAATTTGAAGATGACTATCCCGCTACTGCCGGTACTTTCAATTACTCTGGCACGGCCGCAGGTGATGCAGGTTTATATCCAGATTTGCAAGATTTTCTTGCTTTAGCTGATGCCTCTACCTTGAATATTGGAGGATTTGCATTTGAGGGGTCTGCAATTAAAAATACACTCACGGTAGCAGATGGTGATGCTTTGAGTTTCGACTGGAACTTCCGCACTAATGAGACACTTAACAAGGACTTCGCTTTTTTGTTGGTGGACAGCACACTGATTAAATTGGCTGATTTCACTGATGCAACCCAAGCTGACAGTCCCTTCCTTCAAGAAACAGGCATTCGTTCCTATACCTTCAGTACTGCTGGAACATACACCCTAGCCTTTGGTGTGGTGGATGTGGATGATTATGGAACTACATCGGCTTTGGAGATTAGCAACGCTAGGCTAGAGAGAGTTCCTGAACCAACTACTATCCTGGGTTTACTTACGGTGCTTGGTTGCGGCGCAACTATAGGACGGTTAAGAAAAAAATGTCTACTTAAATACTAAGCTGTTACCAAAACTGCGTAGGTTTTGAATATTGGTAGGTTGGGTTGAAGCAATGCCTTACCCAACAAACCGCGCAAAATGTTGGGTTACTCTGCCTTAAGCCCCTTTGGATCTACGTTCCTCAACCCAACCTACTGACAACATTGTTGTGCCCCAATACTGCTCGGTTAAGGATTTTTCGACAGTGTTTTAGACCTGTAGAGACGCGAAATTTCGCTTCTCTACACAAGGTTTTTAGTCTTATCCGAGCAGTATTGTGTTGTGTCCCTACGATAATCTGTAACTCACGCCTGTTGCAATCTGTTGTATCAACAAACTAGGCAAAACGATGTCAAAGTACCTCTGTATATATATTTGAGTGTTTTTTCTGGCTACTTTTTGTCTAAGTCCCAATAACAGTTATTTTTTCAAAAAGCGCTGACGTAGACGAGATATAAATATATTCACCTCTGGTATTTTCATTGATGAAGCGATCGCAGCAAACACCGCAATCCCCACGAAGCTAGAGACACACAACTGCAACAGCAAAATCAGTAAACCCGTTTTACCTAGCAACTGCTGCAAACCAACCAATGTCCCATAGCTTGCGATCCCAGCTACTACACTACCAGCAGTCAAACCCAAAATCGGCAAACTCCACTCCCGCCAAGGTAAACCATTGAGTTTGCGATCGAGCAACCACAATAGCATTAACATTGAACTGCAATTTACACCCACTGTTGCTAACACCAAACCGGGAGCGCCAAAAGGCCCAACTAAAATCCAATCGAGTAAGGCATTGAGGAAGATGTTAAAAGTACTAATCCGAAAAGGTGTTTGTCCATCGCCCAAGGCATAAAACACCCGTACCAAGACATCACGCCCCAAATAGACAAACATTCCAATCCCGTAAAAAACTAGTAGGGATGATACTAGTTGGGTAGCGTCTTGCTTAAAAGCACCACGCTCATACACAAGCTGGACAATGGGTACAGATAGCGCCACCATCAACGCTCCTAGAGGTAGCATAGTGACAGCACTAAGCATGAGTCCTTGGCGAATTCGTAATTTGAGATCGTGCCAATTTTCTGGTTCAGCTAGTTTGGCAAATATTGGTAATAGGGGCAGTAAAATGATATTAGAAATAATCCCTAAAGGAGTCTGCACTAACAAATTGGCGTAGTTAAAGCTAGCAGCCGCACCAGGGATGGGACTCGCAAAGTAAAGGACGGTGGCAAAGTTAATTGGCATCATACCAGAGGAAATGGTTGCCGGAGTCATGATTCTAATCACTTCTTGGACGCTGGGGGATTTAAAATCAAATCTCAGCCGTAATGTACCCAGTCCTAAGCGCCACTGGACAATTAGCTGTACCAACCACTGGAGAATCGCCCCTGCTAAGGTTCCCCAAGCTAATACTATGCCACCGATGAAAGCATATTCCGGCTTAATAATATCCTTGCCTAGTTGCAAAACCATAATGCCAATGCCGGCAATAACGGTAACACTAGATAATAAAGGGCTAATGGAGAGTAACCAATATTGATTGGCTGCATTGAGAGTACCGAAGCCAATACCAATTAAGCCTGAAAATAAAGCCATCGGTGCCATAATGCGAATCTGTTGAATTGCGATCGCTCTGGTTGTAATATCCAAACCATGACCGACTAGATCAACGATCGCATCCGCAAATAAAATCTGAGCAACTGTCACCACTAACAGCAATCCAGACACCAGTGTTGTCACCGTTTCCACTAAAGGAGCTGCTTCTTCTCGATTGCGCTTGGCTAAAACGCTGACAACTGCACTGTGTAACGGCCCATTTACACCCCCTAGTAATATCAATAAAAAGCCAGGAATAATATAGGCATAACTATAGGCAGTGGCAGCAGCACCAACCCCAAAAGCCGCAGCAATGGCTAACTGCCGCACTAAACCAACAATTTTACTAATTAACGTAGCTATGGCAACAATGCCAGCAATTCCAGCGAAAGAACGAGAAGGTTTTTGGTCTTGTTGTGTCACGAATAATACCAGACAACTCTTGCTGAGTGCATATTTTAAAACATTTAACCTGAAATCCCGCAGTCTGTCAGGCAATTTTTGACAAATTAGTTATGAGATTTTAGTCTAATGGCAATCTTTTTAAGTATGATGCTTGCGACGGGCGGAGCGATGCCTACGGCGGGCTACGCCTACGCTCAAAATTAAAAAAGAATTCAGAAGTCAAAATCAATAAGTGGTGGGTCTAAATCACCGTTCCAAAACTTAATTACGAATTACGTTAGCGAGTCCGCGTTCGCTTTTAGAGGTTGTTTGAAAAGTTCTATTGTAGGTAGCAAAACATTCTAGATCCCCCTAAATCCCCCTTAAAAAGGGGGACTTTGATTCCGGTTCCCCCCTTTTTTAAGGGGGGTTAGGGGGGATCGATAAGTGCTTAAAATCACAGCTAAATACTTTTAAAACATCCTCTTAGCGTCTCATAGAGATCGTCATTACGAATTATTTTAACTGTCCTTCCACTTTTCCATAAGCTTTCTTAACCCAATACCCTCTGGGTGGCTTTTCTACACCATAAGCCTTACACCATTTTTCTATAGCCTTATCAGACACGCCCAAATCTCTGCCAATTTGTGCAGTTGGCTTTTCCCAAACTAATTTTTCTAGTTCTTCTTTTGATGGTCTTTCTACTTTTCTGGTATGAATTCTAGAGTCTGGGTTAACCTTTCTGGTTGTTAAATCAACGCCAAACTCCTTGTAGGTTCGCTTAGATGCTGCTTCAGTTAAACCTGTAAAATCCTCCCACCAGTAAAAAGGATTGGGTGATTTAGGTGGTGTTGTCCTGATACCGCAACCACCAAACTTGATTGATGGATATACTACTTTGTTTATATCTGGCAAATAAAGTCCATAGAAATCAAAGTCATCAGATTTGTACTTTTTCTCATGACAACCGTTCTTGTCTGCCCAATTGGTTTTATTTTTCAGTGTGCCGTCGCTACTGTATTTAGCTTGAATTCTGTAACATTTGCCATCCTTGTAGGCAATCAAATCAAAGGGTGCGTGTTCAGTTACTACTGGTACAAAAACCGAATATTCTTTCTCGACTAAATCTGCTATCACTTTAGCAGCTGCTAGATCACCCTTATCTTTTGTGTGGTGCATTTATATGAACACTCAAGCCTATTTGGTAAATTACCATGAAAAGCCTTCTTTAGGGTTCGTATTAAGTTAAAACGGGCGCGGCAGGGCTCGAACCTGCGGCCAACGGATTAGAAATCCGTGGCTCTATCCACTGAGCTACGCGCCCAATATGAAATAATGGCTCCCAAAAGAGTCACCGGCATTATTATATCGTTCCCACTTGCCAAGAAGCAAGCTAAAATTGCAGATTTCCCACTAGCAAGGCTAAGATCCAAGTCGCTAGTTAGTCAATTTACATTAAAAACAAAGCAGATGGGGTATTGGTTAAGTATATTGTGTTGTCAAAGGATTATTTGCCTTATGCCGGGTTGCTCTGGGTGGTTTACCCTAGTGAAGTATCTAGCGCGAGTTAGATCCATTTCCACAGCAGGCTAGGTAATTTCAGCCTTGGCGATGCTGCCAAATGCCATTATATATTCCATATTAAGAATGCCCCTGTCAGGAGTTATTTGCTAGTGCCATGTTTATTCTCAAACGGCAGGATGTTGAAATATCAAGCATTCAGCACCCAAAAAAGGATCAGCAGATGCAGATCCTCACTTATCAAGGGCAGACTTTTCGCTTGATTAGTGTTTTCAAAGCTAGTCAAGAGGAAGAAGCTAGAGCCTTATGGAGAGAATTAACGGATAACCGGGGTAAAGCCTGTGTTTTACTGGAGGAACCGGAACGCTTTAGCGTTTGGGGTAAAATCCGTTTAGAGCAACTTGGTAATGACACGGGTGGTCATAGTAAAGCGGGGATTTTAAGCCAAGCTAGTATTTTACTGTTGCAAGGGGTTTATATCGACATTGAAGAGTTTTTAGGGACTCGGCAAGCTGCATTATTTGAAAAAGATATTGCGGAGGTATTAAAGCAAAAGCAATTTCCCCAAGCATCTTCCCTAGAAGCAGTTAAATATTTGATATCTACGAATCCTTTGCCTACAGCCAAAATGCCTCTTTGGCAAGAAAATCATGTAGTTATCCTCTTGCAAGAACTGCATCGACTAGGAAAAGCGTATTTTGGCAATGCCAATTTTACCAAACAAGTGATCTATAAGTTAGAAGATATGCCAGAAGCCGAGCGATCGCTGTTTATTAGTTGGCTAAATCAATCGCCACTGAGTAAACTATGGCAGTAGCATGGAAACTTTTTCAACAACTTCCTGCCGTTGGCACTTGCTTTTGGTGTCCAATTGTGTATTGTCTGGCAGGAAAACTGCTGGTTGTACAGTTCCTTAACTCAAAATATTGCCAGACTGCATCTACATAGTCAAGCCCTATGAATAACTCTTACGACAATTCCTTTCTTTCTAAATCCATTTTCACCACTCAAAACCTTGTCTTAGCTAATATTGGCTGGGGTGTACTGGCACTGCTATACTATTTGTTGTTTAGTGCCAAAGTTCCCGGAGCAGATGGCATAGAAAGCCGGGCTGAGTGGTATGTGATTGGCACAAATATTTTTGAAGGTTTAGCCTATTTGAGTGCCGGTATCTTATGCTTGAAGAACTGGCTGAGTCCGCAAATCGTCAGCGGTCGGAATGTTTGGCTCTTGATTGGCTTAGGTATGCTTTCCTATTTCGTTGGGGGGATAATTTTCGGCTATACCGAAATAATTTTAAAAGAAGAACCAGATGTGTCTTTAAGCGATATATTTTTTGTACTAACTTATCTATTACTTGGCGCAGGCATGATTTTAGCTGTGGCTTCCAGGCGAATCAATCTGGAAAAATGGCAGTGGCTAATTGTGTTAGCAATTGCAGTATTCGGTAGTTTGTTGGCATGGTGGATTTCTATGCAACAGGAAACGCCCTCGGAACTGCTAGTCGCTATTTTGAACTGGTTTTACGTAGTTAGCGATGTGGTTTTGTTAATTATTGCTACCATTCTGCTCTTAGCATTTTGGGGGGGAAGAGTTTCCCAGTCTTGGCGAATGATTGCAGCGGCAGCCTTTTCGCTTTACATTGCAGATATGTGGTTTAAATACGCCCAAAGCCCCAATTATCAAAGTGGGGAGATATTAGAAGTGTTTTGGGTGTTTAGTGGAGTGTTATTTGGCATGGGCGCTGTCTTAGAATATGACGCATCACTAAGACGAACGCGGCGTACCAGCGGACGAAAACGAGCTTAACAAAGATTTTTGGTATCTACCGTGAGAAAATTAACAGACTCTGACAAGCAAGAAATTCTGAAGTTATATCGAGAGACTGCCGAAACAACCTCAACTTTAGCAGACCGCTATGGTGTAAGTAACTCGACAATTAGTCGTCTGCTCAAAAGCACTTTGCCAGAAGATGAGTATGAATACTTAGTCTCTTTAAAGCGGGCTGCTAGAACTCCTGAAGGAAGGGCACAGGTAAACTATGAACAGTTACCGCTACTGAGTCTACCAGAGCCTGAGCAACCAGAGCCTGAGCAACCAGAGCCTGAGATAGAAGTTCCACGCAGCGAAAGCCAACCTTTGGCAACTCCAAAGGTTGAGCCACAGCCGCGTCGGGTAATTCATGTAGAGGTAGCGGCGGTAGAGGAGGAATTTGACTCAGAGGATACAGCGGAGTCAATCGCCGCTAGTAGACGAGTGCGGCGACGCCCCTCAGCGTCAGAAAAACCGAAGCTCCGAGTCATAGAGAAATTAGAAACTCCAGAGCAAAAGCCGCCAGAAATAGTCAGCATCCCCATCCCACCTCTAAGGGATGCACATCCAGGCGCGACTGTCATCGCGCACATACTGGGTGAAGACTTGCTAGATGAATCGGAGGATTTGGACGATTTAGATGATGATGATTTAGATGATGATGACTTTGAGGAAGAAGACTTTGATGATGATGACCTGGATGAGCAAAGACCTTTAGTTACAAAACGAAGACCAGGTGAAGCATCAGTTCAAGTTCTACCTCTGTCGGTAGCCAATTTGCCTAAAACTTGCTATTTGGTGATTGACCGTTCTTCGGAATTAATTACCCGACCTCTTAAGGACTTTGGTGACTTGGGGCAAATTTCCAGCCTGGAAACTCAGCAAAGAACTCTGCCGGTGTTTGATAACCATCGCGTCGCCAAGCGCTTTTCTACTAAACGCGATCGCGTGATTAAAGTTCCCGATAGTAAAATGCTCCATAAGGCTCGTACTCATCTGCAAGCTAAGGGCATCACGCTACTGTTAATTGATGGTCAGGTTTATTCTTTGTCTACGCTTTAAGATTGGGCATTGGGACAGGTTACAGGTGATAGGGAATAATCTGTCCCCTGTAACCTGTACCCGATTCCCTTCAGCTGTAGACAGCCCTGGTAAAACGCTCTGCTAAGTAGACAATGTCCTGTTTACGAGCAATTTGGTTCATCCATTTTTGAGGAATATTTTCCATCCCGTAGTAAATTCCCGCTAACCCACCGGTGACAGCAGCAGTAGTATCGGTATCCCCGCCTAAGTTGACAGCCTTCAGTACCGCCTCAGAGTAAGACGAGCTATTTAACAAACACCACAGGGATGACTCTAAAGTATCAATCACATAGCCACCAGAATTAATCTCTTCTACTGGTAACTTGGCAATCTCACCACTAAAAACTCTGCCAAAATGGGGCTTTTCTAACAAAAATTCTCGCACAGAATAAATTTTTTGGATATCTTGCAATCCTTGTAGATAAGCTGTTTGAATGTCAGCCCCTTCCAAGAGCGCCACTGCAATACTAATATAAATGCCGCAGGCCATTTGCGATCGCGCATGGGCATGAGTAATCGCCGAAACATCATGTACCCGCGCCAGCAATTCGCCCAAAGTTAAGCTTCTGTGACAATAAGCCATTGGCAAAATTCTCATTAACGAACCATTGCCATTACTATTTTCAACTTTGCCACCCGCCTGATGAGGAACAACTCCCTGTTTCAGACGCATAATTGCTGTGTGAGTAGTTTGTCCAATATCAAAAACATCGCCACGAGGAGTCCAGTAAGCCTCCTTGTACCAGCGCCAGAAGGAATTGGCTATAGTTTCCAACGAATACCCTCTACAAAGACATTCTGCCAAGCAAAAGCTTAACGAACTGTCATCTGACCAAGTTCCTGGTGGTTGATTCCATGTGCCATAACCCAGCATTGTTGTCACTGGAGATTTTACTCGTTCAGCGCGGCTAGTAAACTCCACCGGCACACCCAAGGCATCACCGACACATAAACCCATCAAACCAGACAACGTTTTTGCAGCGGTTAGCATTATTCAATCTCCACAAGAATTGCTAAAAATTAACTTTATAGATTCCCTCTATAGCTTGTTGCAACAGATGCTACAGCCTACTTTCTGATCATTTGTGAAAAGCTCTGCAAAAACTTTTTAATCGGGTCTTTTATTTACCATATCCCGACTTAGTTTTAGTTCCAAATATTGTGCCACTCTCAAAAGTGTCTATCTTAGCAAAAACCTGGAGAGAAGATATTTGAATGTAATTATAACAGCTTCTTTACTATTTTAAGGGACAATCAGCCTGTAATTTTTCTGCATCAACAAGAACAGTTACTTAATAAAATCGGGGAATCATTTGGAAGATGATCACACGATTTTGACTGGGAATATACAAGTAGAAAATTCAAAGTTTTGTCAAAATTATGAAACCTTACTCAAGTCCTTTGTAACAATTTCTGCATTATCTTCCTTAATAGTTACTCCTCTTGTTCTATCAGTTGGTCAAGCTTCTACTGAAACCAAAAAAGGTATAGTATTAGCGATCGCTTCAAATAAAAAAACAGTGCTGAATAAAAAGTAAAATTTGTTGCACTGCTTACTCAGCATACAAAACTCACCACTCCAAAAAGTTGGTTCTGTTAAGTGTTATAGCGGTTCCCAGGTACATGAAGTACATATCAAAACCTCACCCTCGCTTTACCCAAGGGTAAATCTTTCCCTCTCATTACTAAGGAGAGGGACAGGTTTTGCGTAGCAGAACCAGGGTGAGGTTAAGCTGGACTTCGCTAGATTAAGAAATGCTATACATTACTGATAAACTCGGCTTTTGCCGTGGTAAAATTAAAATATTCCTCGTTATTCCGACCGGATTACCGGGGGATCAAGTAGCCGAAGGGGTGCTGATTCGGCGTCTACGTAATGTTTTATTGAAAATACTATACAAGTCTAATGGTTAACTCTGCTCCTTCCCCCATCGCTAGCCGTAAGCCTTCCAAAGTAGAAGGAATCAAGGAAAATAGTAATTTTTTGCGTGAACCTGTAGCAACTGAGATCCTTCAAGACACTACCCATTTTACCGAAGACGCGGTGCAGTTGTTGAAGTTTCACGGTTCTTACCAGCAAGATAACCGCGACAACCGCCTCAAGGGACAGGAGAAAGATTACCAGTTTATGCTGCGGACAAAAAATCCGGGTGGTTTGGTGCCGCCGCAGCTGTATTTAGCTTTGGATAAATTAGCTGATGAGTATGGCAATCAGACGTTGCGTGTTACTACTCGTCAAGGGTTTCAATTACATGGAATTTTAAAGAAGAATCTTAAAGCAGCGATCGCCACAATTGTCAACAATCTGGGTTCAACTTTAGGAGCTTGCGGCGACATCAACCGCAATGTGATGGCACCACCAGCCCCTTTCAAGAATCGTCCAGAGTATCAGTATGCTTGGGAGTATGCCCAGAATATTGCTGACTTGCTCTCAGGGCAAACAGGTGCGTATTACGAAATTTGGCTAGATGGGGAAAAAGCAATTAGCGGGGAAGAGAATCCAGAGGTGAAGGCAGCGCGACAGCGCAATGGGAATGGCACCATTATCCATGATAACGAAGAACCGATTTATGGTACGCACTATATGCCCCGCAAGTTTAAAATTTGCGTGACAGTGCCAGGAGATAATTCGGTTGATTTGTATTCCCAAGACCTGACTTTGGTGGTAATTACCAATAAGAAGGGACAATTAGAAGGGTTTGACATCTTTGCTGGTGGTGGCTTAGGTAGAACACACGGTAAAGAAGAAACTTTCGCTAGGTTGGCAGATCCAATCTGCTATGTGGCAAAGGATGATATTTATGACGTAGTGAAAGCGATTGTTGCTACTCAGAGAGATTATGGCGATCGCACAGACCGTCGTCACGCTAGATTAAAATATTTAATCAACGATTGGGGTGTAGATAAATTTCGCGCCCAAGTTGAAGAATATTTCGGTAAATCAGTTGAAGCCTTCAAAGCACTGCCAGAATTCAAATATCACGACTTTCTTGGCTGGAATGAACAAGGTGATGGCAAACTATTCTTAGGAATTTCCATTGACAACGGTCGGATTAAAGACGAAGGTTCGTTTCAACTGAAAACCGCCCTGCGAGAAGTTGTTGAACAGTTTAACTTGCCTATCCGTTTAACGCCCAACCATAACCTGATATTTTACGAGATCGAGCCAGATAGTAAAGAAGCCATTCAAGACATTCTCAGCCGTCACGGTGTTGTCTCTGAGCCCGATAAAATTGAGCCTTTGGTGCGGTATGCAATGGCTTGTCCGGCTTTGCCTACTTGCGGCTTGGCAATCACGGAAGCAGAACGGGCAATACCAGGCATTTTGGAACGGATTCGCGCCTTATTAGATCAAGTTGGTTTACAAAAAGACCACTTTGTGATTAGAATGACAGGCTGCCCCAACGGTTGCGCTCGTCCCTACTTGGCAGAATTGGGCTTTGTCGGTAGCGCCCCAGAATCTTACCAAGTTTGGTTAGGGGGTTCGCCAAATCAAACTAGACTGGCACAACCTTACATAGAAAAGCTGCACCACAATGACTTGGAAAGCTTCCTAGAGCCGATTTTTGTCTACTTTAAGAAATCTCGGAAATCGAAGGAAAGCTTTGGTGATTTTTGCGATCGCGTTGGTTTTGATGCTATCCGTGAATTTACTGCCACCTACGAACCGCAAGCAGCCAATGCTGCAAACAAATCACGCCATCGGGTAAATTTGAAACAAGAGGTTTATAGCAAGTTGAAAGAAGTAGCCCAAAGCCAAGGTAAGCCGATGACTGAGTTGGTGAGTGAAGCGCTAGAGGCTTACTTCCAAAATCTTTCCTAAGCCGAAAAATTGAAGATAATGAAATCAAAGAGAGACACAGTTAACAATTCGCAATTCGCAATGACGCTCGTTCGCCCTTGGCGCTAGTTTCTCCCAAAGGGAGAGGCTAGCGCCAAGGGAGAAGACTCGCTAACGCAATTCGCAATTAAAGACATTTTCGGACGGGGATTTAAACCCCGACTGAAACTGGGGCTACACATCCACAGGAAAACTCAACTATGGTAACGACAGCAAAATTTGCAGAAACTAGGGATGTGCTGCAAAACATCAGCTGGCAGACATTTAAAGCTATGCTGGCAGATATGGGATGTGAGCGAAATAAAAGGCTAGCTTATGACAATGGAATAGTAGAAATTATGAACCCGCTGATGCCACATGAGAACTCAAACCGTTTAATTGAAGGTTTTGTTCTTGTGTTGTGTGAGGAATTTGGTTTAGAAGTTAAAAGTGCTGGCTCGTTGACTATGACGCGAGATGATTTAGAGCGAGGAGCCGAGCCGGACAGTAGCTACTACATCCAAAATGAATTATTAGTCCGCAACAAAGAAAATATTGACTTGAGTACAGATCCACCGCCAGACTTAGTACTGGAAGTGGAATACTCCAGACCCAAAATAGATAAGTTGACTCTTTATGCTTCGATGGGAGTTCCAGAATTCTGGCGCTATAACGGAAATGTGTTGCGAATCTACACCCTTAACAGTGGACAATACTCACAAAGCGATCGCAGTTCAACTTTTGCGCCTGTGCTAGTGACGGAAATTCCCCGATTTATCCAAGAAAGCCAGAAAGTTGGACAAATAGCAACAACCCGTGCTTTCCGTACCTGGGTTAGACAGGAGATGTCTACAGCAGAGCAATAATTTATTCAGAAAAATGTCTCAACTGCAAAGAATTGCGATCGTACCCTCCCAATTCCAACAAGGGCAAATTTTGCTTACAAAAGAGCAGCAACACTATTTGGGGCGGGTGTTGCGCTTGCGTGAAGGCGATCGCTTTATTGCAATGGATGGTAAAGGAAAATGGTGGTTAGCGCAGCTAGCAGGAGAGCAAGGGCAGGTTTTAGAGCAGCTTTTGGTGGAAACAGAATTAACTGTCTCAATTACGCTGATGGTGGCGTTACCTAAAGGCAATGGATTTGATGAAGTTATTCGGTGTTGTACAGAGTTGGGAGTAACTTGTATTGCACCAGTATTGAGCGATCGCACTTTGCTTGATCCTAGTCCTCAAAGACTCGAACGCTGGCGGCGCATTGCTATGGAAGCCGCTGAACAATCAGAGCGCTCTTTTGTGCCAACAATTTTAGAGCCTGTTGCTTTTAACACAGGTTTGTCATTAGTCATTGGTCATTTGTCATTTGCAAACAGCCAACAATATATCTGTGTGGCGCGTGGTGAGTTTCCCCATTTAAAAGATTGCTTACAGCACAAACAACAAATAACTAATGACAAAGGACAAATGACAAATGACAAAATTGTCATTGCTACTGGGCCAGAAGGGGGATGGACAACATCAGAAATTGAGAATGCGATCGCCTCTGGATTCCAACCTGTTTCCCTTGGTCGCCGCATCCTGAGAGCAGTTACAGCCCCAATAGTAGCATTATCCTTGATTACCGCAGCTTATGAAGTATAAATGATTTATAGCTCACGCAGAGGAAAATGATTGAGCAAGTTGCAATCGCTTTTGAGCATAAAGACTATCAAACAGCTGCTAAATTACTCAAACAGCTGCAAAAAGAATCACCAGAAAATCCTTGGGTACAATATTATCTCGGTCGGCTACATGAAGTATCTGGAAAACGCCAGGATGCAGAAAAGATTTATCGGCAACTACTGCGAGATACGACGAATATTAAAATAGTGACGCTAGCACGACAAGGTTTGCGGCGGTTACAAGAAATAGAGCAAGAAAAAAGACAAAGAGCCATTTCTCAAGCTACGAGCCAAGCCAGCGACATCGAACTTGGTGTACTAATCTTAGAGCCTCTCAGTACCGAGATGAAAACAGAAGCATCTCAAAAATTCGCCCAGATTATGCAGCTAGACCCCTACACTGCACGGCTGATACTGCCAAGTCGTGGCTGGAGGTTGTACCGTACTGGACAAGTGGGAGAACTAAAATTTTATGGCGAACAGCTACAGGAGGCTGGTATTCCCTGCTTTTGGGCAAAAATATCTCAAATTCAGCAAATCCAAGTTTTTCAAGTCAAACATTTCCGAGAATCTGCCCCACAAGCTACTATTGTTTGCCACAACGAGGCAAATCAAGCCGGTTCTTTAACTTTTGACTGGTCAGAAATCACTGCACGAGTCGTTGGGCTGTTGCCCATTTTTGAGGAAGTTGTAGATCGCGACATCCGTGGTAAATTGGAACGAAAAACTCAAACACAAGACTATGCCCAGTTTTGTGATTTACACCTACCTGGTAGACGTTGCATTCTGCGACTTTATGATTACGGCTATGAATTCCAGCAAGGTTTAGAAATCATTCCTCAAGCTAGCCAAAATACAATCAGAATTAATTGGAATAGTTTATCGAGTTGGATTGATCAGCAACTACCTCAAGTAAAAATTTGGTCAGATTTCAAGCCCTTTGCAGATACAGCATTAGACCAAACAGAAATGCTGGGTCACATCAAGTCTCACATTCATCTGTTTCGTAGGGAAGAGACTAATTGGGACTCAGTTTTTCATTTATACAGTGGATTAGTGTTTGTTAAATAATTCGTAGACAATTCGTAGACAAGTATATATAAAATGACGCGCTTTATACATGACAAATTTGCCAAGGACTATCTGGAAGAATTACTAAAAGATTACGGGGAAGTCAAATCATCAGAAAAAGTTTCAGGAGAGATTAAAGAAATAGATGTTTTGTTTACTCCTTCTAAACAGCAAAGCTCTAATTTACAAGTGCTAGGATTGCTAGGAAAATTTGCTGAATCTCCTGCAATATTAGAACCATTTCGCAATCCAGCTTCTACTGATGAAATATGCGACTGTATTCTAAAATTATTAGAAATAAAGGCTCTCATGCGACGAGAAGCTAAAGCAAATAAAACCAAACTTCAGGACTCAGAAATTCCCAAATTGTGGGTTCTTACACCTACCGTATCTGAAGCTAGATTGTCTAGCTTTAGAACTATCCAAAAAGAAGGTTGGTTATCGGGAGTACATTTTCTGCCAGATGCTTTGCGGACAGCAATTGTAGCGGTACACCAACTACCGCAAACACCGGAGACTTTATGGTTGAGGCTTTTGGGAAGGGGAAGTGTGCAGTCACAAGCGATTGTCGAGTTGCAAGCGTTACCATTAAATTATCCATACCAAAAAGCAACACTCGAATTAGTTTATAACCTGCGTGAAAACTTGAGAGTAAATCAAGAATTAGAAGAAGATGATAGGGAATTAATTATGCGACTAGAACCACTTTATCAAAGAGATAGAGAACAAGCTATACAGTCAGGAGAACAACGTTTAATTATACGTCAACTCAATCGTCGTATTGGGGAAACTAATGCATCATTAATTGAGCAAATTAAAGGATTATCTATTGAACAATTAGAGAATCTAGGAGAAGCATTATTAGACTTTTCTAGTGTTGCTGATTTAGAAACTTGGTTAAACCAACAGTAAGATCAATCATCATCAATGGAACAAGGTGAAATATCAGACGCTTTGAGGTCAACGTCAACAAAGGTTGGGTAAGAGGGGTAGTTTTGGATGAGAAAGCCTCGAACCTATAAAGATACAGTTGTAGTTGAGAAAATTAAGCGATCGCTCCTACTTTGGAGAGTTCCCCCATCTACAACTGACAAAGTTATCTTAACTTTGCATCTTCACGTTTAACTTCTAGAGACCATAAATTTACGGTCTCTAGAAGTTAATTAATTCTTAGGAGTTTTAATCTGACGTGCCATATCTAAGTAAGCACTCATATTCGCTCCTGGACGGCGACGACCATTAGAGCTAGTAGCTGAAGGAGCGAGATATTTTGGCGCAAAGGTGGTTTCCTTTGGTTCCTCTTTGAGAACTTTGGCTGCTAAGGCTTTTGCATTATTACCAGGTTGAATTTTAAGACCCTCAGCAGTCTGGACTAGCTGAACATCGGCTGGTTTGGGATTTTTAGCTGATTTTGCTTTATCCTTAACTGCGGCGGTTTTTGTTCCGTTCAATGAATCTGGCTTGGATGAGGCTGGTGCATCTAATGAAATTGCTTTTTGAGCATTTGATGCAACTGTCTCCATTACTTTCTTCGCGTTTGATGCTGCCTCTTGAACTGTATCCTTGGCTTCGTCTAATTCTAAGAAGTAGCCGTTATTTTTCTTCACAGGTAACAGCTTAGTAACGAAACCCAAAATACCGTTCAGAAAACCCAGAATACCTGAAATTAACTTTTTGATAAAATCCATTAGAATTACTCCTGCCTGTTATATTTGGAAATCGACCGTAATTGTTAAAAATTACGACAAAATGTTACATTTTCTACTTTGAGTCACCCATTCTGGTGACAACCCTTATAGGTTTGTCTTTAATCAACATTGTAGTAAAACTACAGGGCAAATGTTCTATTGCAAGCATTTGCAACCTGTGTACACCGAGAACTAATTATTAAATTTTACTGTAACTAAGAGCAAGATTCTGAAAGGTATGCTTTACAAAAATTAACATTTCTTTGCTTGGTAAATATTTATTTGAGTGAAGCAAGCAGTTTATTCTCAACCAGTGAAAGGAGTGTCATAGCTTATTAGCTGATGGCGAGATTAATTAGTTATATTTTATACAATCTATCTTTGGAAGCATTTCAGTTTTGCAAAAACATCTTTTAAAGAATCCGAAGCGCAATCCCGTGTTATTGGTACACGGTCTTGACGACACAGAGGCAGTTTTCCATAAAATGGCGGCTCAGTTAAGACTACAGGGTTCGTCTGTATATTCCCTCAATCTCGTACCTAATAATGGTGATGTGGGTCTTGGTGAGTTGGCAAACCAAGTAGCCGATTATGTTACAGCTACCTTTGCCCCAGAACAACATCTAGATTTAGTAGGCTTCAGCATGGGAGGAATTGTCAGCCGTTGCTATGTCCAGCGACTAGGAGGAATTAACCGCGTAGAGAGGTTTATCACTATCTCTTCGCCCCATAATGGAACTGTGGTTGCTTATGCTTCCCAGCGTCCTGGTTGCGTACAAATGCGCCCCGACAGCATTTTTCTCAAGGATTTAAATTCTGATGCTGTAATATTGGGGCAGCTAGATTTTACGTCTATCTGGACACCTTATGATTTGATGATTGTCCCAGCGAATAGTTCACAAATGTCTGTAGGACGTGAAGTAATAGTACCAGTTCCTCTACACCCTTGGATGCTGACAGACTCCAGGAGTTTAGCAGCAGTAACAGCAGCTTTAGCGAGGCGTATTAAGCTACCCTTGCTTAAGAAAGCATCCAGTTAGTAGCCAGCATCCTGACCACGCTGGACAGGGCAAACACATCTAAATTACTCTTGATCACAACGAAGGTTAAGAACCAACGAAAAAATGAGGATTTCGCGTTTTATTATTTTTTAAGCGCCAAAGCGATCGCCATTTAACAAGGGAAATCATCCAACGAGTTGCAGATAATGTTGTGGGTGAGTATGTTACTCGCTCGGATTGGGAGAATCCTACAATTACAGCCAAATTTGCAAATAGAAATCACTGCCGACCTGTCAAATAAAGAACCGAATAGTGTTGTCAAAAAAAGAATTGAACTGATTCAAAACTACCTAAATTTTCAATGGAAAATCGCGGCTAATCAAATTAGTATATCTCCAGAAAAAACGGAATCTAGCCGCATTAAAGAGTAAGAATTGTTGCCCAGAGTAATAAATTAAGATGTGAAACTAGAAGTTAAAATATAGGTGATTTGATAGCTCCATTGACGAGTGTAGGGAAATAAATTAGTTATATAAATAATAGTGCTTACCCAGATACCAGCACGGGCAAAGAAAAGTATAAAATCAAATAGTAATGCTAATCCCTTGGGTAAATCAGCATTTATAACTTGTGCATTTGCATCATTTAATTTTCTCTGTACAATTCCTGAAATCCGTTTTCTGAGCAATCCCAGAAACCAGGAGATAGCAAATACGCCTAGCAAGATACTTGCACTCAATTATGCAATGCCGATTGATTTAAGTAGGTCGATTCACTCTCCCCCAGCAAAATAGTTATAGATTTATTCCTCTTCATTAGCTCTCTCATGGGTTGTTTGCAAAAAAGGTGACAGTTCTTTATTTAACTTACCTGCACGGACAAACTCAGCGTAGGTATCAGCTTCAATTGCCAGCAGTTCCCCTCGCAATTCTTCGGTTGTAAATTCTTGCAAATTTGGGTATTCATCAAGTAACTTGTCAATTTCTTCTTGCAAAAAGGTAATTTCTCCTGAAAGCAGCGTCTTCTGGTAGCGATAAAACTCTGGCTCAATTCCCGGACGGTTTTGTGCTGTTTCTAAATATTCCAGCGCCCGTTGGAGAGCAACTTGACGGGCAATTGCTTCCGTGTATTTTTGACGTAGCGGTTGCGAACCTAAAAGTTGGAGTTTCTCTAATAATGGTTGGATTGTTAAGCCTTGTACTAACAGAGTAAATAAAACTACTCCAAATACAGTGGCAATAATTTCTTCCCTTTGCGGAAGTATGGCTGGTACACTCAAAGCCAGGGCAATGGAGACAGAGCCGCGTAGCCCGCCCCACGTCAATACAGTTTGTTCAGATAAAGGAATTTGGGATTTAGCTAACCAGTTGCTGAGACTACTTAAAGCATAAATAGATACTGCTCGTGCCACAATCATAGCTGCGATCGTCACTGCAATAGTTTTTAGGTTATCTCCTAAGACAGCAAAGCGAATTTGATCGCCAATTAAAAGAAAAACAATCGAATTCACAAAAAAAGCTAGAAATTCCCAAAATTCAGTGACAATGATCCGCGTGCGCGGGTTCATGCCGATACGCGAGCCAAAGTTGCCTAAAATTAAAGCTGTGGTGACAACTCCAATCACTCCAGAACCACCCAAATATTCTGTAATTAGGTAAGTGCTGTAGGCAGAAACCAGGGTAAGGGATTGTTCTACTAATGGTAAGTCGAAACGTTGTGTTAGATAGGAAATACCAAACCCAATTAATCCTCCAACGCTGATACCAACGCCTACTACCTGAAAAAATTCTAATAAAGCAGACTGTAAATCAAGTTTGGCAGTACCTAACGGCAAAGCAACTAATAAGCCAAAGGCCACAACGGCCATACCATCATTAAATAAACTTTCTCCTTCCATCAGCGTTCTTAGACGTTTGCTTGCTCCTAGTTCCCGAAATAGAGCCGTTACTGAAACCGGATCGGTTGCTGATAGACTAGCTCCAACTAATAAAGCAATGCTAAGTTCAAGTCCAGCGAATTGATGAAGACCGAGTGCTACTCCAGCAATAGAAATTATCACCCCAACTACTGCATACAGACAAATAGGTAACAAATCCTGTTTTAAGTCTGACCATTTCAAATTCCAAGCAGCTTCAAACAGCAGTGGCGGTAAGAAAATCACCAGAATCAATTCAGGAGATAGATTAATCAATCGTACATTGACGAATGCTAATCCTAATCCCACTATGACTAGTAATAGTGTATAAGGAATGCGGCGCAACCAACTAAAAATTTGTGGTAGTGTTGCTACACCCAATGAGACAGATAGTACTAGTAGAAATTGCTTGAGTTGTTCTGCAATTACGACTTCACCCGTGGTAGACTCTAAGACCATAAGGGGATTCCAGTTAAATAAAATATTTAGCATCAAGTAAATATAGAGAGATTATCAAACTCCCAACATTTTACCCCGATCGATACTGTACTTGTTACTCTTCTAGCCAATAGAGTAGACCAAGAGAGGTAACTCCCCCAAAAAAGTGAGCGCCAATCATGTTGACGTTTGCTAACATTACAAAAATATCTAGCGAACGAATTACATTTTCTGGTTGATAAATTGCGACACCTTGAGGTTGTGCTAATGCTTTCCCCAATATAACTGTAACCGTCACTTCCGAAGCAATAAAAGCTATTAATAAGCCTACTAAACTCACAAGCAATCCAATTTTTAAATTTTTAATTACCTCTTCTTTTTTGGGATGGTTTTCAGAATTTGGTGTTTGTAAAAGTTTAGCCATTTTCCGATAACGGATAGCCCAATATACTCGAAAGCACAGCAATAAAATACCAACAATAGCCAAAAATATCCCAAACCCTATACCTGCATTGTTTGTTTGAGTGGTAATGCTACGACTAAAGCAGGACAAAAATATAGCAATGCCAGAAATACCACCAAGTACTAACTGTACCCAAAAACTAATTCGACTTACTAAACGAAAGATAGCAGCAAATTCTTGTTTTTTTGGTGAATGTGAAAATTTTTCTAAATTAGTTAACATATATACCTTATAAGTAGGTGATTTAAGGATATGTAGAAAATTGGAATTTATGTCTCAGTTTGTGAATTGTTTGCCTCTGCATTACGATTTATCCAATTTCGCAACGCCCAAAAACTAATTAAAGCTGCTAATCCAGCCCCAAGAGAGTCCATAATTAAATCAATAATGGTGTCATCCAAGCTTTCAATTACTTGGCTATTAAGAATTTTACCGGCAGACCATTCCGTGACTTCCCACAAAGCACCAATGGCAATTCCAAAACTGGTAATTGTCACTAGATATAAGAGTGTATGATTACGAAATATATTCAGCATTGAACCATAGACTACAAAACTGAGTGCGAGGGTAATTGCAAAAGTGGTATAACCATGAACAATCTCATCATAGGGACCTGGCATACCAAAGAAATTCCATACCCAACCAGTAGCATTTAGCAATGCAGCTAAGACAAACAAAAAATCAAATAAGGTGGGTAACTTATCATCTTGAATGACAAATACAAAGGATACAATAAGGAAGATTGCAAGACCAAAGGAATTTGTCCATTTACCTTGAACTGCTGCGGCTATGACAAGAATTGTTAATAGAGCTTGCCCTACCCACGCAATAATTCGATAACCTTTCCAATTCAGACTTTTCATTTTTTTCTTTCAGC